>NZ_CAMPHN010000028.1 GCF_946885885.1 uncultured Pseudomonas sp. | reverse complement strand
GATACCCAGGGCGCCGATACCCGGGTATCGCTTCGCTCAACCCGGGCTACCATTGTGTGACTTTGATCGTTCCCACATCGAGGCGTCGAACCATCCACGTGGGAACGATCAGCTGCTCCGGTAGCCCGGATGCAATCCGGGGAAAAATTGCACGATCCACACCGCTTCTCGGATTGCATCCGGGCTACAAAAGCGCCACGCAGATCAACCCAAACGCGCCTTCAACTCCAATACCGCCTCCTCGCCCGGCTGCAAGCTCAGGCTGTCGGCCATGCAGCTGGCGGCTTGCACGCTGAGAAAACCCAGGGTTTCGCTCCAGCCGACATCGGTCAATGGCCGACTGCCGGGGTGCCAGACCAAACTGTTGGCGCCGCCACGGGTATCGAGTAACAGGCGCCGCTGCCAGGACAGATCCTGCAACTGCAACAGCGCGCCGCGGCGAAACACCCGATGGCAACCGTCCTCGATGCGCAGCGCGCCCTGTTGCTGGCAGTCCGCGCGTTTGAGCAGGTCATAACCCTGGGCGCCATCCAGGCCGAGCAGCGCCACCCGCACCACGTCGCTGACCCGCCAATAGGCGTGCAGCGCATGGCTGAGCTGACAGGGCTGATCGTCCTGGTGGCTGCTGCTCAGGCGCAGACGCATCTGCTCGCCGAGATCGGCGTCCAGGGTCACCTGCCAGTCGCACAGTTGCAGTTGCCAGCGCAGGCGCACGCCCGCCTCGTCCACTGTGCTGTCGAGCAATTGCCAGTCGCTGAGCCGCGCCCAGCCATGGGAAGGCCAACCGCTTTCGCTGGGATGCCGACCGACCCAGGGCCAACATACCGGCACCCCACCGCGAATCGCGCCGCCGCGCGGCCAGCGCTTGGCGCACCAGAGCCAAGGCCGTTGCCCGCGCGGCTGAAAGTGCAATAACTGGCCGCCCTGCCGGCTGAACGCCGCCTGGAAACGCGCATGTTCGATCAGCAGCAGTTCGCGCTCCTGATGCATCACCCAGCGCAGACCGGGCTTGGCGCCTGGCACAAACAACTCAGCCAGGGGATGCGCGGCGGCATCTCCTGGCTGGGTTGCAGGCGCACGCCGCGGTTTAGCCCGCTGCATGCGCTCGTCCGACTCGAAGCCTTACCACCAGTATTCGACCTGCACGCCGAAGTTCGAACCGTGCTGCGCGTTGCCGAAGGCGCCGCTGTCGGACAGCGCCGAACCGGCAGCGACCAGGCTGGCAGCACGTTGCGCCGCTTCGTTCCAGCTGGCGTAGGTGTAATACAAACGCACTTCCGGGCGCGCCCAGAAGCCCGGGCCGGACGGCGACCAGGTCGGCGCCACGGTGAACTTGGTCAGCTTGCGCGTACCGCCTACGGCATCGACCTGATCGTGACCCAGCTCGCCGACCAGTTTGAACTGCTCGGTGAAGGCGTAGCTGGTCCGCCCGCCGACCGACAGCCAATCCTGATCCTCGCCATCGGGACGGATATCCTTCTGGTAGACGAACTGCACCTGACCGCCCAGCCGTGGCGTGGCCTGCCAATCGAAGAACTCGACCAGGCGATAGCTCTTGTTGTCGCGATCCAGGGTCACGTCGCCGGTGTAGCCCAGGGCGGTACCGGGGCCGCGACCGTATTGCAGGGCGAAGGTGTTCTTGCCGCCGAAGAAATCGCTCTGCTTGTGCTGCGCGGTGATCGCCCAGCCGCTATGGGCACCGGTGCTGTCGGGCTTGTCGATATAACTCAGGCCGAACTCCAGCTCGCCGCCCGGATTGACGTCGAAGCCGGCGACGTTGAAGTCGTGGCGATTGATATAGGGCTCCTGGAAGTAGCTGTCCTTGCGCGAGAAGGCATAGCTGTATTTCAAGCCGCCCAGTTCGAAGTCCTCGATGCCGGCGCCGGTGCCGCTCTGGTTCCAGTAGAAGAAGTCGGAGATATGGATGTCGTTACGTTTGTAGAAGCGCCGCCCGGCCCAGACCGAACCGCCATTCAGTGCCGCAACGTTGCTCCACTCGGCATACATCTGGTTCATCCGCGCGAAGCCGTAGTCGCCGGTGAACTTCGGCGTGTGGCCGTAAGCGTTGTATAGCTGCGCCATGCCCTCGACGCTGAGTACCGAACCGTCGTCGAAGCTGGCCAGATCCTGGCGCAGGTCCAGTTCGATGTACTGCTCGCACTCGTTGCCCAGGCGGTATTTGGTCTGCGCACCGGGCAACTGGAAGCAGGACTGACGGTCGCCATCCGAGCTGCCGGCGCCACTACGGGCGTAACCGGTGAACTCCAGGGCCTGTATCTGAGGTGCGGCCAGAGCCAGTACCGCCAAGTAGGGTGCGCCGCGCGCACCGAGCGAGTGGATGACAGCTTGCAAAGTGGTCTTCATCGTTGCTCCTGATTGTTTTTATTGTGCGGATGCTTCGGAGTACCGCCGAAGCGACGGGGGGTGTTGCCCTGTTTGCGGTGCGCATGGCGCACCCTACGTACTGCAGGATCCCAAAGGCGCGGGTGCGCCCCAGGAGGTGTTCGGCGGCGTAGCCCGGATGCAATCCGGGGAAAGATTGCGCGACCGACCACGCTTCCCGGATTGCGCTGGCGCTTATCCAGGCTACGGATCAGCGGCCCTTGAACTGGGCGACCTTGGCCGCCTGCTCAGCGCTCTGTGGCTTTCCCGGCAGCAGGCGTTCGCCGCTTTGCGCATCGAATAGCAGCACCTTGCCCGGGTCGAATTGCAGTTCGAGGGTTTGTCCGACCCGCGGCGCATCGTCCGGCGCCATGCGGCAGCAGACCTTGGTCTGGTTGAGGCTGACGAACACCAGGGTGTCCGGCCCGGTGGGCTCGGTGACCTCGACCTCGGCGCGAATCGACGAGGGGCCGCCCGCCACCGCCAGTTGAATCTGCTCGGGGCGGATGCCGAGAATCACTTCGCGGTTCTCGAAGCCCGCCTCCATCGCGCCCAACGGCAGCTCGCAACGCGCCTGGCCGGAATCCAACAGCGCGAACAGCTGGCCGTCGCGGCGCTGCAAACGCAGGGGGATGAAATTCATCGGCGGCGAGCCGATAAAGCTCGCCACGAACAGGTTGGCCGGGTCGTTGTAGATCTGCTGCGGGGTGCCGAACTGCTGGATGATGCCGTCCTTCATCACCGCCACTTTGTCGCCCAGGGTCATGGCTTCGATCTGGTCATGGGTGACGTAGACCGTGGTGGTTTTCAGGCGCTGGTGCATCAGCTTGATTTCGGTGCGCATCTCCACGCGCAGCTTGGCGTCGAGGTTCGACAGCGGTTCGTCGAACAGATAGATCTTCGGCCGCCGCGCCAGCGCCCGGCCCATGGCCACGCGCTGCTGCTGGCCGCCGGAGAGCTGGCCGGGCTTACGCCCGAGCAGATGTTCGATCTGCAACAGCTTGGCCACCCGCGCCACTTCCTCTTCGATGGCCGCCGGGGCCATCTTGCGCATCTTCAGGCCGAAGGCGATGTTGTCGCGCACGCTCATGGTCGGGTACAGCGCATAGGACTGAAAGACCATGGCGATGTCGCGGTCCTTCGGGCTCATGCCGCTGATGTCCTGATCGTCGACCAGGATCGCCCCGCCGCTGATGTCTTCCAAACCGGCGATGCAGTTCATCAAGGTGGATTTACCGCAACCGGAGGGTCCCACGAGAATCAGAAACTCGCCGGAGTCGATCGAAATCTCGATGTTCTTCAGGGTGTCCGCCAGACCACTGCCGTAGGACTTGTTGACGTTGCGCAGTTCGAGGGTTGCCATTTCATCTCTCCAAAATCGTTGGTTGACGCGCCGCAGCAGCTTTCAACCCTTGACGGCGCCGGCAGTCAGCCCGCGCAAGAAATACTTACCAGCCAGGATGTACACCACCAGCGTGGGCAGACCGGCGATCATCGCGGCGGCCATATCGACGTTGTATTCCTTGGCCCCGGTGCTGGTGTTGACCAGGTTGTTCAGCGCCACTGTGATCGGCTGGGTATCGCCGCTGGCGAACACCACGCCGAAGAGGAAGTCGTTCCAGATCTGGGTGAACTGCCAGATCAGGCAAACCATGATGATCGGGATCGACATCGGCAGCAGAATCCGCCCGAAGATGGTGAAGAAGCCCGCACCATCCAGCCTTGCGGCCCGCACCAGGGCATCCGGCACGCTGACGTAGTAGTTGCGGAAAAACAGCGTGGTGAAAGCCAGGCCGTAGACCACGTGCACCAGCACCAGACCGCTGGTGGTATTGGCCAGGCCGAGTTGGCCGAGAGTGAAAGACGCCGGCAGCAGCACCACCTGGAACGGCAGGAAGCAGCCGAACAGCAGCAGACCGAAGAACAGCTGCGAACCGCGAAAGCGCCACATCGCCAGCACATAGCCGTTCAGCGCGCCGAGCAGCGTCGAGATCAGCACCGCCGGAATGGTGATCTTCACCGAGTTCCAGAAGTAACCGCCGACGCCGTCCCAGGCTTTTACCCAGCCGATGGCGGTGATCACATCCGGCCAGGACAGCAAATTGCCGGTGCGGATGTCTTCCGGAGTCTTGAAGCTGGTCAGCAGCATGATCACCAGCGGCACCAGATAGACCGCGCAGGCAGCGAGCAGGGTCGCATAGATCGCCACACGGCTCAGGCTGAGGGGCTTAGTCATGGCGTTTGCCTCGCAGTTCGGAATACAGATAGGGCACCAGGATCGCCAGCACCGCGCCGAGCATCAGGATCGCGCTGGCGGCGCCGAGGCCCATCTGGCCGCGGGTGAAGGTGTGGGCGTACATAAACATCGCCGGCAGATCCGAGGCATAGCCGGGGCCGCCCGCGGTCATGGAAGCGACCAGGTCGAAGCTCTTGATCGCGATATGCGCAAGAATCATCAGCGCGCTGAAGAACACCGGCCCCAGGCTCGGCAGGACGATGCGCAGGTAGATGTTCGGCAGACTGGCGCCATCGACCTGAGCGGCACGGATGATCGACTGATCCACCCCTCTCAAACCCGCCAAGAACAGCGCCATAACGAAGCCCGAGGCTTGCCACACGGCGGCGATCACCAGGCAGTAGACGACCCGCTCCGGGTCCACCAGCCAGTCGAAACGGAAACCTTCCCAACCCCAGTCGCGGAGCATTTTGTCGATGCCCAGGCCGGGGTTGAGCAGCCACTTCCAGGCGGTGCCGGTGACGATCATCGACAGCGCCATGGGGTAGAGAAAAATCGTGCGAATAAACCCTTCGCGACGGATGCGCTGATCGAGCAGCACCGCCAGCAGTACGCCGATCACCAGGCTGATGCTGATGAATAAGCCGCCGAATACCATCAGGTTCTTGCTCGCCACCCACCAGCGATCGTTGTCCCACAAGCGCGCGTACTGCTGCAGGCCGACCCAGTTGTAGCTCGGCATAAAGCGCGAGTTGGTGAACGACAGCGCGAACGTCCAGAGGATGTAGCCGTAGAAACCGACCAGCACGATCAGCATGCTCGGCGCCAGCACCAGCTTGGGCAGCCAGCGCTGTAGCGCGTCGAGCGGCGAGGCTTTGCTAAAGACGGCGATTGAACTCATGGAAATGACTCCGTTGTGTGGTGCTCCTACAAAAACCGGCACGGCCGATCCCATAGCGCTTGCTAAAAGAGCAGGCGCCAAGGAGAGAAAGCTTAAAACTGGCGAGTTGCCTCGCCCTACGACAGCCGCCGGCAAACCAGCGGCTGGGCTGGCTTTACTGCACGGCCTGGATGGCCGCGGCCAGTTGCTGGGCGGCCTTGTTCGGGTCGGCCTTGGGGTCGTTGAAGAAGTTGGTCACCACATCGAACACCGCGCCCTGCACATAGCTGGAGGCGGCCATGCCGTGGGCCAGGCTCGGTTGCAGGCCGCCGTTGGCCGCCGCTTCCTTGAAGTCCTTCATCGAGGCCTGGGCGCAAGAATCGAAGGAACTCATGTCCATGTCGGTACGTACCGGAATCGAGCCTTTGTTCTGATTGAAGAACTCCTGGAACTTCGGCTCCATCACGGTGCGCGCCAGGTCTTCCTGGGCTTTGCGGTTATCCGCGTCGCTCAGCTTGAACATCGCCAGGGAGTCGATGTTGTAGGCGAAGCTGCCCTGGGTGCCGGGGAACGGCAAGCACTGGTAGTCCTTACCGGCGACCTTGCCGGCTGCGCTCCACTCGCTCTTGGCCCAGTCGCCCATGATCTGCATGCCGGCCTTGCCATTCATGACCATGGCGGTGGCGCTGTTCCAGTCGCGGCCGGCAGCGTTGGCGTCTACATAACCACGCAGCTTTTGCAGGGCGGCGAACACCTCGACCATCTTGGCACCGGTCAGCACGCTCTCGTCGAGCTCGACGAAGGCTTTGTTGAAGTCCTGCGGGCCGAGAATGGCGAAGGCCAGGTCCTCGAATACGGTGCTGTCCTGCCACGGCTGACCGCCGTGGGCCAGGGGCATAAAGCCGGCCGCCTTGAGCTTGTCGGCGGCGGCGAAGAATTCGTCGAGGGTGGTCGGCGCGGTGGCGCCGGCCTTGGCGAACACTTCCGGGTTGATCCACAACCAGTTGACCCGGTGCACGTTGACCGGCACCGCCACGTAGTCGCCGCCGAACTGCATCACCTCGATCACCTGGGGCGGCAGCAATTTATCCCACTGCTGCTCCTTGGCCACGTCGTCGAGGTCGGCGAGCAAGCCCAGCTCGCCCCACTCCTGAATGTCCGGGCCCTTGATCTGCGCGGCGGCAGGCGGGTTGCCGGAAACCGCGCGGGTTTTCAGCACGGTCATGGCCGCTTCACCGCCGCCGCCGGCAACGGCGAAATCCTTCCAGCTGTGGCCTTTGTCTTCAACCAGTTTTTGCAGGGTATCGGCGGCGCGCTTTTCGCCACCGGAAGTCCACCAATGCAGCACTTCGACTTCACCGGCGCAAGCGGCCAGCGGCATCAGGGAGACGAGGGAAATAGCGGTTGCCAGGCGGGATATCGAATTCATTAAGGGTTCCTTTCTTGTTGTTATTTACCGGCAAGTCGGATGCTTGCTCTGGTATCGAGTCTAACCACGCTCAGCACGACGGCGGGTAACGAAGGGATGCGCAAAAGTCACCGAATGGTTACAAAACAGGCCGCAACAGAAACGTAGGGTGGATGACGCTTTATCCATCCACCAATAGCGATGGTGGATGAAAACCGCGTCATCCACCCTACATCGCTGGCGGCCCGATGGCGGACAAGCCTTCGGCATGTACGCCCTACTCCGAAGCAGCGCATCTGTGTGGGAGCGGCCTTGGCCGCGATCGTTCGAAAGAACCTGTTAAGCATTACGCGGCAGCCAGAGCGTTACCCGCAGGCCACCGTCGCGCAGGTTGCGCAGGCTCAGTTCGCCGCCATGGCTGTGGGCGATATTACGCGCGATACCCAGGCCCAGGCCGTAGCCCTGCTGTTGCCCGGCCAGACGGAAATGCGGTTCGAATACCTGCTCCAGGCGCTGTTCGGGCACGCCCGGTCCTTCGTCGTCGACATGCAAAATGAAGGCGCCGCCGTCGTCCTCGATATGCAGATGCGCGCGTTCGCCGTATTTCAAGGCGTTGTCCACCAGGTTGCCGATGCAGCGTTTCAGCGCCAGCGGTTTGCCCGGATAGGCGCCCAGCGCCTGGCCGTCGACCGTCACCCTGCCGTTGCCGAGCGGCGCCAGGTAGGGTTCGACCACGCAATTAAGCAACTGATTGAGATCGACCGGCTCGATGTTCTCGTGAATGTCGGTGTCCTTGACGCATTGCAGCGCGCCCTTGACCAGCATTTCCAGCTCGTCCAGATCGCGGCTGAACTTGGCTTGCACGGCCTCGTCTTCGAGCAGTTCGACACGCAGGCGCAGACGGGTGATAGGCGTGCGCAGATCATGGGAAATCGCACTGAACAATTGGCTGCGCTCGCGCAGGTAGCGACCGATGCGCTCGCGCATGCTATTGAACGCACGGCTGACCTCGACCACCTCGCTGCCGCCCGCCTCGGTCAGCGGCTCGACCTCGCTGCCCAGGGACATCTCCCGCGCCGCCACCGCCAGGCGCTTGAGCGGCCGGCTCTGCCAGTGCACCAGAATGCCGATAAACAGCAGCAGAAAGCTGCTGGTGAGAATGATGAACCACAGCTGCTGGGCCGGCAGCCCCTGCTGCTCCAGGCTGACATAAGGCTCGGGCATCAGGGAGGCGAGATACAGCCATTCGCCCGGCGAAATCTGGATCTGGGTGACCAGCACCGGCGGATTCAGCGGCTCCAGGCTGAGGGCATAATGCGCCCAGGAGCGCGGTAATTCTTCGAGCTTCAAGGCGCTGTTGAAGATGCGCAGATCGTCCGGGCTGACGAACTGCGCCGAGACATCCAGATCGCTGCCCAGGCGCTCACGCAGCGTGGCATTCACCGCATCGAGCACCGCGCGCTTGCGCGGCGTTTCCGGCAGCACCTGCATGCTCAGGGGCTTGTCGTTGAGCGAGACGAAAAAGCGCGTACCGCCCATATTGCGTAACTGATCGAGCACCATCGGCCTATAGCCGATCGGCAACGAGCGGAAATAGCCGACGCTGGCGGCCATCGATTGCGCCAGGCTGCGCGCGCTGGTCAGCAGCCCCTCCATCTGACTGGCGCGCAGCTGCGACACCCAGATCACGCTCGACAACGCCTGGGCCAGCAACACCACCAACAGGGTCAGCAACAACATGCGACCGAGCAGCGAACGCGGCACGGGTAGCAGCTTGCGCAGGTTAAACATGGCCATGCCCCTCGTGTAGGAGCCAGCTTGCTGGCGATCCCGACAGATCAAAAGCATCGCCGGGACGCCGGACCGCAGCAAGCTGGCTCCTACAAAAACTCTGCGCCCTAGACATGGTTATAGGGCGTGACGGTGGCCGCCAACTGATAGCCGCTGCCGCGCACCGTGCGGATCAAGCGCGCCGGTTTTTCCGTGTCGCGCAGGCGCTGGCGCAGACGGCTGACGGCCATGTCGACGATGCGCTCCAGCGGCATCACCTCGCGGCCGCGGGTGGCGTTGCCGATGGTGTCGCGGTCGAGGATCTGCTGCGGGTGATCGAGAAACAGTTTGAGCAGGGCGAAATCGGCACCGGACAGGAACACCTCCTCGCCGTCGGCATGGAACAAGCGGTGACTGACCATATCCAGGCGCCAGTCATCGAAGGCCAGCACTTCGCCGCCACGCTCCTGAGTAAAATGCGCACGCCGCAACAGCGCCTTGATCCGCGCCAGCAGCTCGCGCGGGCTGAAGGGTTTGCCCAGGTAATCGTCGGCGCCCAGCTCCAGGCCGATCACCCGGTCGGTTTCGTCGGAGCTGGCGGTCAACATGATGATCGGCACCTGGGCGAAGCGCTGATGTTCGCGCACCCAACGACAGAGGCTGAAGCCGTCCTCGTCGGGCAGCATCACATCGAGGATCACCAGGTCGGCCGCTTCCGCACAGAGCCCCTGGCGAAACCCCGCGCCGTCGCCGACGGTGCGCACCTGAAAGCCGGCGCGGCTCAGGTAGGTTTGCAGCAGTTCGCGAATTTCCTGATCGTCGTCGACCAGCAGAATCGATTTTCCGGGCTGACTCACAGTCCGCCTTCCTTATTGTTATGACGATGTTCAACCTGAGGACTCGTAGGGCGGACATGCCGAAGGCTTGTCCGCCATCGGCGCAGCCCAACGGTGGACAAGGCTTCGCCATGTCCACCCTACAAAGCGCGCCTTGTATTCTGCTGCAAGGCCACGCCCGCGCCCATCAATCCAGGGTATTGGGCGGTCACCAACCACACCGGAATGCCGTCAAAGTAGTCGCTCATTCGACCCTTGTCTCTGAAGCTCTTGGCAAATCCGCTGGCCAGGAAGAATTCGGCAAAACGCGGCACCACGCCGCCGACGATATAGACGCCGCCGCGCGCGCCCAGGGTCAGCACGTTATTGCCCGCCGCGCGCCCCAGCCAGCAACAGAACTGCTCCAGCACCGCGAGCGCAACCGGGTCGCCGGCCAGCGCCGCGGCTGTGACTTCGGCCGGCGCAGACAGCCGCGGCGCATGCCCGTCCACCGCGCAAATCGCGCTATACAGCTGCAATAGGCCACCGCCGCTGAGCACATCCTCGGCGCGTACGTGACCGAGTTGGCGATACAACTGCTGCCAAAGCTGCGCTTCGCGCGGGGTGCCGATCGGCAGATCGACATGCCCGCCCTCCCCCGGCAGCGCTCGCCAGCTGCCGTCGGCCAGGGCCAGCAAGGTGCCGACGCCGAGGCCGGTACCCGGACCTATCACCACACAGGGGCGGTCGCGCTCGGCCTCGCCGGGACAGACGCTGAGGCGTTCGTCGTCGTGCAAGCGGGTCATACCCAGGGCCATCGCCGAGAAGTCGTTGACCAGAAGCAGCTCGCGCACCTGCAATTCGCGGCAGAAGGCTGCACGACTGATCTGCCAGTGATTGTTGGTGAAGCGGAACAGGTCGCCATCGACCGGCCCGGCACAGGCTAGGCAGACGGAGTCAACCGAACCCAGGGCCAGGCCGAGATCGTCCAGGTAAACCCTGATCGCCTGTTCCGGCCCCGGATAATCGGCGGTGGGGAAAACCCGCACCGACTCCAATTGCTCGTCGCGCCAGAGGGCGAAGCGGGCATTGGTGCCGCCGATATCGCCAACCAGTGCCAGCTTCACTGCAGCGCCTCCAGATCGGCGCTGAACACGCTGGCGCCATGTTCGGCCGGGCTGAAGGCCGCGCGCATAAAGCCGAACAGTTCACGGCCGCAACCGATGCCACCATCGGTTGGCCGCGGTACCACTTCGCGCGCCGCCCACTCCGCGTCATCGACCAGCACCTGCAGCGTGCCGGCGACGCCGTCGACACGAATCACATCGCCATCGCGGACCTTGGCCAGCGGGCCGCCATCCCAGGCTTCGGGGCTGACATGAATGGCCGCCGGCACCTTGCCCGAGGCGCCGGACATGCGCCCGTCGGTGACCAGCGCCACCTTGAAGCCGCGATCCTGCAACACGCCGAGGTAGGGCGTGAGCTTGTGCAGCTCGGGCATGCCATTGGCCTTGGGCCCCTGGAAGCGCACCACCGCGACGAAATCGCGCTCCAGCTCGCCGGCCTTGAAGGCATCGGCGAGTTCGAGCTGGCTCTGGAACACCCGCGCCGGCGCTTCGACGATTTGATGTTCGGGCGCCACTGCGGAGACTTTGGCCACACCGCGCCCGAGGTTGCCGTCGAGCACGCGCAGGCCGCCTTCCGGCGAAAACGCCTCGCCCACCGAGCGCAGGATATTCGGGTCGAGGCTTTCACTCGGGCCTTCGCGCCAGGTTAGCGCGCCGTCTTCGAGGAACGGCTCCTGGGTATAACGCGACAGGCCCTTGCCCATCACCGTATAGACGTCTTCATGCAGCAAGCCGGCCTCGAGCAGAGTGCGCACCATAAAGGGCACGCCGCCGCTGGCGTGGAAGTGATTCACGTCGGCCTGACCGTTGGGGTAGACCTTGGCCAGGCTCGGGGTTACCGCCGACAGATCGGCCATGTCCTCCCAGGTCAGCTGAATACCGGCCGCCCGGGCGAAGGCCGGGATATGCAAGGTGTGGTTGGTCGAGCCGCCGGTGGCGTTGAGCGCCACCACCGAGTTGACGATGGCCTTCTCGTCGATGATCTGGCACAGCGGCACATAGTTGCCGTTCTGTTTGGTCAGGCGGGTGACCTGGCGCGCGGCTTCGCGGGTCAGCTCGTCGCGCAGCGGTGTGTAAGGGTTGACGAAGGACGAGCCGGGCAAATGCAGGCCCATGATTTCCATCACCACTTGGTTGGTATTGGCGGTGCCATAAAAGGTGCAGGTGCCGGGGCTGTGGTAGGACTGCATTTCCGATTCGAGCAGCTCCTCGCGGCTGGCCTTGCCCTCGGCGTAGCGCTGGCGCACTTCGGCCTTCTGCTTGTTGGGGATGCCCGAAGGCATCGGCCCGCCGGGAACGAAGACCATCGGCAAGTGGCCGAAACGCAGCGCGCCGATCATCAATCCGGGGATGATCTTGTCACAGATACCGAGCATCAAGGCGGCGTCGAACATATTGTGCGACAGCGCCACGGCGGTGGCCATGGCGATCACTTCGCGGCTGGCCAGGCTCAATTCCATGCCCGGCTCGCCCTGAGTCACGCCGTCGCACATCGCCGGCACACCGCCAGCGAACTGGCCGACCGAGCCGATTTCGCGCAGGGCCTGCTTGATCAGTTCGGGGAAATGCTCGTAAGGCTGATGGGCCGAAAGCATGTCGTTATAGGCCGAGACGATGCCGACGTTGGCCTCGTTGGTCAGGCGCAGGCGCTGTTTGTCGCTTGCAGAGCCGCAGCCGGCCACCCCATGGGCGAAGTTGGCGCACTGCAGGCTGCTGCGGTGCGGCCCCTCGCTGGCGGCGGCGCCCATCTGCGCCAGATAGCGCTCGCGCGTGGCACGGCTGCGGGCAATCAGGCGGTCGGTTACCTCTTGAACACGGGGATGCATGGGTCAACTCCAGGCTAACGTGAAAGTCGCACAGCGACGCCATCCTTACGCCCTTCTCCGTCTATGAGGAAGGTGGCGCGAGGCGCCGGATAAGGGAAGCGGGTATACCGTGGGAGGGCCCGATGATTCGGGGACTTTCGCGGCGCGCCCGCTAACGAGCAACAGCTGTATGTAGTTTTAACAAAATATTGCCAGTTAAAACGCTTGATTTCTAGTTTCATGAGAATAATCTTGTTATTTAAACAACAAAAATCACAGCAAAACCACAACGAGACCTTACTTATGACTCTGCGAATCGCCATCAATGGTTTTGGCCGCATCGGCCGCAACGTCCTGCGCGCGCTCTATACCCAGGACTACCGCCAACAGCTGCAGGTCGTGGCGATCAACGACCTGGGCGACAGTGCGATGAACGCGCACCTATTCAAGTACGACAGCGTACATGGCATTTTTGACGGCCAGGTCGAGCACGATAAGGAAAACCTGACGATCAATGGCGATCGTATCGCCGTCAGCGCCATCCGTAACCCGGCGGAATTGCCGTGGAAGGATCAGCGGGTCGATGTGGTGTTCGAATGCACCGGGCTGTTCACCGATCGCGACAAAGCCGCCGCGCATATCGCTGCCGGCGCGCGCAAGGTGATCATCTCCGCGCCGGCCAAAGGTGCCGATGCGACCGTGGTGTACGGCGTCAACCACGACAGCCTGCGCCAATCCCATCAGATCATCTCCAACGCCTCCTGCACCACCAACTGCCTGGCGCCGGTGGCCCAGGTGCTGCAGCGCGCCCTGGGTATCGAACAGGGACTGATGACCACCATTCATGCTTACACCAACGATCAGAATCTGTCCGACGTCTATCACAGCGATCCTTACCGCGCCCGTTCGGCCACCCAATCGATGATCCCGACCAAAACCGGCGCGGCCGAAGCCGTGGGCCTGGTGCTGCCGGAACTGGCCGGTAAATTCACCGGCATGGCGGTGCGGGTGCCGGTAATCAACGTGTCGCTGGTCGACCTGACCCTGCAAGTACAGCGCGAAACCAGCGCCGAGGAGGTCAACGCCCTGCTCCTGGCGGCCAGCAAGCAATCCAAGGTGCTTGGCTATAACGATCTGCCGCTGGTCTCCTGCGACTTCAACCACAACCCGCTGTCGTCGATCTTCGACGCCAACCACAGCAAAGTCAGCGGCAAGCTGGTCAAAGTCATGGCCTGGTACGACAACGAATGGGGCTTCTCCAACCGCATGCTGGATAACTGCCTGGCGCTGTGCCGCGCCGAGTGAAGGCGCTCGTAGCTCGGATGAAATCCGGGGGCAGCGGTGCTGGCCATACGACCATCCCCGGATTGCGCCTAGGCTTATTCGGGCTACAGCGCTTTGGGCGATGCGACCTCACGGCGAGCGCAGGCTCTTGTAGCCCGGATGAAATCCGGGGCATCGGTGGTGACCGAAAGACCATCCCCGGATTGCATATACGGGCTACGGAACTACAACGCTTTGGGCGATACGACCTCACGACGAGCGCAGGCTCTTGTAGCCCGGATGAAATCCGGGGCAGCGGTGCTGACCGAAAGACCATCCCGGATTGCATCCGGCTACGGGATCTCGTTCATCCTTGATGCCGGAGGTTGTCGCATTCGTAGGTTGGCGCTGAGCCCGCGAAGCCCAACGCAAAGAACCCACCCTCTAACCCCTTACACCTCGCAAGATCAGGAAACCGCCATGCCGCGTATCAGCTTCACCACCGCCACCCTGCCCGCGCGTAAGCGTATCGCGTTGGTCGCCCACGACCACTGCAAGGAGTTCCTGCTCGACTGGAGCGAGCGTCAGCGCGACAAGCTGGCGCGCCACCATCTATTGGCGACCGGCACCACCGGCCTGCTACTGGGGCGGCGCCTCGGCCTGCCGGTCGAATGCATGATCAGTGGGCCGCTCGGCGGCGATCAGCAGTTGGGCGCGCGTATCGCCGAGCAACGGGTGGATATGCTGGTGTTCTTCTGGGACCCCTTCGAGCAACAGCCCCACGATCCGGACATCAAGGCGCTGCTGCGGGTGGCGGCGGTATGGAACATTCCCGTGGCCTGTAACGAAAGCAGCGCCGACTACATGCTCGGCAGCGCCCTGCTGGATCAGGCCCACGACTATCGGGTGCCGGATTACCAGACCTATCTCGACCAGCGTCAGTAGTTCTCGCCTTCCTGCACCGCGCAGCAGGCGCGGCTATCCAGCGCCTCCAGCAGCCGGCAATGTTCGGCCTCGGCGCTGGTACAGCCGGCGAGCTTGCTCAGCTCCGCTTTCATCTTCTGTAAGTCGCGAATCCGCGCATCGATGGTCAACAGGTGTTCCTGCACCAACTGGTCGGCTTCGGCACAGGGGCTGTGGGGCTGCGCGGCCAAACCGAGCAGCGTGCGAATCTCGTCCAGACTGAAACCCAGTTCGCGGCCGCGACGGATAAAGCGTACCCGGCGAATATCGGCCTCCTGGTAATGTCGGTAGCCCGCCGCGCTGCGTTTGGGTTGTGGCAGCAACCCGCTACGCTCATAAAAGCGAATGGTTTCCAGATTGACGCCACTCTCGCGGCTCAACCCGCCGATGGTCAGCGGCTTGCCCATGGCTTGACTCCGTAGTGACTACAGGGTTTAGCGTACTGCCCATCCCCTTACAGGAGAAGCCTAATGGGCGCCAACTGCTGCAGTACCGCATGTGAAACCACTCGCCTCACCAAGCGCTATCGCAAGATTCTCTGGGCCGCCTTGGCGGTCAACCTGGGCATGTTCGGGGTGGAAGTCATCGCCGGCGTGCGTGCCGATTCGGTATCGCTATTGGCGGACTCGCTGGACTTTCTCGGCGATGCCGCCAACTACGGCATCAGTCTGCTGGTGCTGGGCATGAGCCTGACCCTGCGCGCCAAGGCCTCGCTGTTCAAAGCCCTGTCCATGCTGACATTCGGCGTCGGCGTGCTGATCGCGGCGATCTGGCACCTGCTCAGCGGCCAGGTGCCCGACGCGCCCACCATGGGCTGGGTCGGCTCCCTGGCTTTGCTGGCCAATGTCGGCGTGGCCGCCCTGCTCTATGCCTACCGCGAGGGCGACAGCAATATGCGCAGCGTCTGGCTGTGCTCGCGTAACGACGCCCTCGGCAATATCGCCGTGCTGTTCGCCGCTCTCGGCGTGTTCGGCACCGGCAGCGCCTGGCCGGACCTGCTGGTGGCCGGCATCATGGCCGGTCTGGCGGTCGGTTCGTCCTATCAGGTGATGCGCCATGCGCGTCAGGAGCTGATTCAGGAAGTTGGGGCCTCGTAGGAGGCGCCGCAAAAAACTCGCTCCGAGGTCGCGTAACGCCGGACCATTAAAAATGGCTATGTCCCAGTTACCTGTTGCACGCAACTTTTGTAGGGTGGGTTAGCGGCGCTGGGACGAGTTATGGCAGGGCACCACGCATTTCGAGCGCCGCGTAACCCACCATTGCGGTTTATCGGTGGACCGCTATGGTGGGTTACGGCGCGTTGGGCATTGATGGTGTTTGCCTGAGCCCGGTTCGCGCCTAACCCACCCTACGTTTTACCGCTCTTCATGCACCTCATAGCTGTTCGGGACGACTCAACACATAACGGGTACAGAGCCTTAAAAATCCACCTTACCCCTACCCGCCTTGATCGCCCCGCGCTTGCTCTTGCCTTCCAAGCGGCGCTTCTTCGAGCCCAGGGTCGGCTTGGTCGGGCGCCGGGCTTTTTCGGTTTTGCCGGCGTTGCGGATCAACTCGGCCAGTCGTTCGAGGGCGTCGGCGCGGTTCTGCTCCTGAGTGCGGTACTGTTGCGCCTTGATGATCACCACCCCGTCGGCGGTGATGCGGCTGTCGCGCAACGCCAGCAAACGCTCCTTATAGAACGGCGGCAAGGACGAGGCCTGGCTGTCGAAGCGCAGGTGCACGGCGCTGGAGACCTTGTTGACGTTCTGCCCGCCCGCGCCCTGGGCGCGGATGGCGGTCAGCTCGATCTCGTCGTCGGGTAGGTGAACGCTGTTGGATATCACCAGCATGAGTGGGGTTGGTCCATGGCATCGCAGCCTTTATCGAAGTAAACGGCACCTGGGCGCCAACACAGCGGCGCTACGTTACCGGCATAGCGGCGTAGCGGCAAATGCGTGCAGGCCACCGCCGTGCCATATCTAGCCAGCCCTGAAATCTTTGCTTGAACTTTCGCCGCTGCCAAGGTCGTTAAGCTCGGCTAAGTTAGCTGTCTGACTCAGCTCGAGACCTGTTGCGATGGATTCGATTACCCAAGCGGTGCTTGGCGCCAGCATTCAAGGCGCGCTGCTCGGCCGCTGGCAAGGACACAAGGCGTTGCTGTACGGCGCCATGCTCGGCACGCTGCCGGACCTGGACGTGATCATCGACTACGGCGACGCTGTGGCCGATATGACCTATCACCGTGGCTTCAGCCATTCGCTGTTCGTCCTCAGCGCCCTGGCCTTGCTGTTGACCTGGCTGACGCGGCGCTTTCGCCCCGCCCCCAACTACTCCGCGCGAAGGCTGTTTTTCGCCGTCTGGCTGGCGCTGATCACCCACCCGCTGTTGGACGCCTTCACCAGCTACGGTACCCAACTGTTCTGGCCGCTGACACCAACCCCTACCGCCTGGTCGAGCATCTTTATCATCGACCCGCTGTACACCTTGCCGCTGATCGGCGCGGTTGCCCTGGGTCTGCTGTTCGGCCTACGCGATAAAAGCGCCAAAGCGCCGGCTATCGCCCTGCTGCTTTCCACCCTTTATCTGGGCTTCACCCTGAGCGGCAAATACATGGCCGAGCAGCGGGTCGAAGCACAACTGGCCAAGCAGGGCATTCAGGCCGACAGGCTGTTCAGCACACCGACCCCGTTCAACAGCCTGCTATGGCGGGTGATCGTATTGGATGGCGACTACTACCATGAGGCGCTGGTCAGCTGGTTCGATAGAACGCCGGCGCAACTGGGGCGCATTCCTCGCGGCAGCCAGTTGGCCGATGTACTCGCGGATTCAAGCGCCCATGCGCGCCTGGTCTGGTTCACCGACGGCGTGCTGCGCTACGACCAGATCGGCAAACACCTGGTGGTCACCGACCTGCGCCTGGGGATGACCGGCTTCCATCCGTTCCGCTTCGACTTCGCCAGCCGGCAAGACGGCGCCTGGCAGCTCGCCCAACAGGTACAACGCTGGCCGATGGACCGCGGCGACCTGAGCCGTTTAACGCTGTTATGGACGCGTATCTGGCAACCGGAGGTGGACGTGCCGCTGGTGGCCTGGGCCGATGAGCTGCGTAAGCCATTGAGCGCCAAGTTGCAGTGAGTGATCGAATCAAAGCCACAAACTAACGGCCAAGGTGTGGGATCTACGGCATTTTTACTGCCCCTTGAACGGCACCCTCGGTTTGGTCCGTAGCGGATCGAGCAAGCCCGACAGGCCGTTATGGTCGATCTCCTGCATCAGGGCCAGCAGGCGGCCGATCTCGCCGGCGGGAAAACCTTCGCGGGCGAACCAGTTGAGGTAGTTGCCCGGCAAATCGGCGAGCAAACGGCCCTTGTATTTGCCGAAGGGCATTTCCCGGGTCACGAGCAGGAGCAGGTCTTCTGGTTTCATCGGGGCTCGCATCGCCTGGCCAGGCGGGTTCGAAAAGAATCGCGGATTATGCCGTTCGGCTTGGTCTCGGGCCAGCGCCCCTAAACTCGGGTAAGCTTCGCCCCCGTCATTTTCCAACCAGGGTTATCTCAGGATGCTTATCAAGGCACTCAGAATCGGTCTCGGCCAGTTGATCGTCTTTCTCGACTTCATCACCCGCCCGCGCAAGCTCAAACGCGCGCCCGAGGCGCAAGCCGCGGTCGAACGGAGCGCTGCCGGCCTGGCCTTGTATCAGTTCCACGCCTGCCCTTTCTGCGTGAAAACCCGCCGTACCCTGCACAAGCTGAATGTGCCGGTGGCGCTGCGCGACGCGAAGAATAACCCTCAGGCTCGGCAGGATCTGGAGCAGCAAGGCGGCAAGATCAAGGTGCCGTGCCTGCGCATCGAAGAAAACGGCCAGAGCACCTGGCTGTACGAATCCAAAGCGATCATCGCTTACTTGAACGAACGCTTCGCTAACGCATAAAAGAAGGCTATGTACCGTTATGCGTTGCTGCGCGGGCCAGCTTAGCAACGCCAAGACGCGGCAATTCGTAGGGTGGGTTAGGCGCCTGATCACGGGCTATCCGTCGACGCTTAATCAGTTGCGCCGTAACCCACCAGCGGGGTCAGGCCGAAGACCGCTTGGTGGGTTACGTGGCGCACAGATCCCGCAGTTGCCTCACCAGCCCGGCTCCGCGCCACTAACCTGCGCGGCCCGACCCACCCTACAAAAGTCACCTGCAACACATGATTGGTACATAGCCTAAAAGAACTGCGCCAGGGTTTTCACCCTGGCGCAGTCGTTGTTTCAGACGTGACGCTTACTTGATGAAGTAACGGCCCCAACGCTCGACGTCACGCACGGACTGCTGACGCAGGAGCGAACGCCCTTGCTGAGCGGTTTCTGCCGCGGCGATTTCATCGTCGATGATTTTGGTCGACAACGACAGCCAGCTGGTGGCGAAGGCCATGGCATCGCCATGCAGCTCCAGGGCATCGGTGTCGATATTGCTGATGTCGTCGCACGCCTGGTGGTAGCACGGGTCGAACGGCTCGTTGGCGGCACCGCCGAACTTCTGCGCCTGCTCCTCGCTCTTCACATCTTCGGCGCCGGTGAACAAGCCGCCAAAGGCGATGCCGTCGTCGAAGAACTGCGCATAGTCGGAGCGGAAGTCGATCTCGGTGCCTTCGGTCGGCGCACTGCGCAGGTTGAAGTAAGCCCCCAGCAAGCGCTCGATGGCAGCCGAACCGGGCGGGCCTTGCAGGCCGAAGTCCGAACCGTCGCCGTCATAGATGAAGTTGCCGAAGTTCGGCGAGGCGATCATGTCGAAGTTCAGATACGCCTTGATCCGTTGCTTTTCCTCTTCCGCCAACTCGGTGACGTAATAGGTGGAACCGACCAGGCCCGACTCTTCCGCACCCCACCAGGCGAAACGCACCTTGTTGAACGGGTGAGCCTTGCTCATCAGCACCGCCATTTCCAGCAAGGCGGCACTGCCCGAGCCGTTGTCGTTGATACCGGGGCCTTCGCCCACCGAATCCAGGTGCGCGCCGACCATCACCACGTTATCCGGGTTGCCGCGACGGGTCTCGGCGATCACGTTGTGGGTTTCGGTACGGCTGCGTTCGACGTCGGCCACCATGCGCACCTGCACGCCTTCGCTCTGCGCCCAGCCGGCGCCGATATCGTAGGTGGTGAAGAGCACCGGAATACCGCCGGCATAGCTGTCGCCCAGGGTCGCGTTCATCAAGCCTTTGCGATCTTCGGTATCGCCCTGGTTGAAGATGATCACACCGGCGGCACCCGCGGCCGCGGCATTCTCAGCCTTGATCTGGAAGGTACAGGCGCCGCGCTGGATCAAGGCGATGGAGCCGCTGGGGAAACCGGTGAAATCTTCCGCCTCGCAGCCACTGGTGGAAGTATTGCCCGCCCCGAGCGCCAGATCGACCGGCGCCACGCTGGCGCTGACATCGCCGGCTTCGGTCTGCGACAGGTAGGTGAAGTCCTGATCCCAGACGTAATCGGTCGGCGTCGGCGCGAGCATGCTGAGCGTGCCCGGGCCGATGGGCTCGTAGGAGGTGAAGGGAAATGCCTGCAGGGTAACGGTGTAACCGGCGCGCTCCAGGGTGCTGCGTACATAGTCGACCGAAGCTTGATAGCCCGGCTGCGCCGCCGCACGATTGCCGCCGTTCATGCTGGCGATGTCCTGCAGCTCCTGCAAACGGGTCATCACCTTGCTGGCCTGCATGCAATGCGGCAGACCGAGCGGGGTGCCAACCAACAACGGCGATTTGCAAGCCGATAGCGACGGCTTGCCCGGCGTCCAGAAATCGTTGAAGCGCTGACTGTCATTGCCAGGGGCTGCAACGCTTGCGGTGGACGCGGCTAACGCGAGAGAACCAACAACCCTTCGAACATTGTTTTTCTTCGTCATCGGAAAATCATCCTTGTTAAATGTCGTTGTAAGCAGGCCGCGCACGGCTTACGCCACTGTCCCTGATACCTCAGCGGATGCGGCCATGAGCACTTGACCCGTGACAACGCCGTTCGGTTCTGCGAGTTCCGTGCGAGATGCAATCAATGTGTGATTTTCTTGACCCATTGCTCAACAACGAAAGGTTGTCGCCGCACCGATTGGATTGGTCGCACCGATGCAAACCGGTTTTCGAGGGATGGACTACTGCCGACTGAGGAGGTGACGGGATAGCCGCTGCAAAGGGTTATCGCTGCTGACGAGGAGCCTCGGCTGCGTGGCCGGATGAAATCCAGGGGAACGTCTGATGCCTGAATGCCCCTGACGCGTCACCCATCCACCATGGTTATTTGGTGGATGGATGAAGCGTCATCCACCCTACGCCGCTCTGCTAGCCCGGATGCAATCCGGAAGTGTGCTTGCGGATATGGCAGGCCAGCCGAAGGGCTACTCCGCGCTTTTCAGTTCGGTGACGACGAACTGAGTGCCTTGCTGTTCGACCACAAAATTCACCTTGTCGCCGGCCTTCACGCCTTCGAGCAGCGCCGCATCCCGCACGCCGAAGACCATGGTCATCGGCGGCATGCCGATATTGGCGATAGGGCCATGGCGCAGGGTGATTTTCTGCGCAGCCACGTCGACCTTGCGCACCTCGCCCTGGCTCATATTGGCTGCGACCTCGCTGCTGCCCGGCGCCGCGGCCGGTTCAGCGGCGAATGCGGGTAAGGCCAGCGTGCAGCCCAGGACGATAGCGGTCAGTAATGTTTTCATCGGTTGTTCCTCTGCCGTAATGGGTGATGCCGGTGATCAATTAGTTGGCGATACGCTGATTTTGCCGACCATGCCGGCCTGGTAATGGCCGGCGATCAGGCAGGCGAAGTCGAATTCGCCGGCGCGGTTGAAGGTCCAGACGATTTCCTCACGCTTCCCTGGGCCGACATGGGCCATATAGGGTTCGTCGTGCTCCATGCCGGGAAACTTGACCATCAGCGCGGCGTGCTCATCGAGATCTTTTTTGGTGCCCAATACGAACTCATGCAGCATCTGGCCATTGTTGCGGTGGACGAACCTGATGGTTTCGCCGAGCTTCACCTCGATCCGATCCGGAGTGAAACGCATCTGGTCGGTCATGCTCACCTCGATGGTGCGGTCGATCTGATCGCTGTCGCCGGCGATACCCCAGGCTTTCTGTTCCTTGACCACCTCCTCGGCCTGTTGCTTGGCATGGGAGTCGCCATGGGCCAAGACTGGGCCGGCGGTCAGCGTGGCGGAAAGGGCCAGCAGCAGAGCTGCGATGTTAAGCGATGAACTCATCTCAATATTTCCTCGATTTTGCAGCTGTAGTGCTTGGTAGGAGCCGGGGGGACGCCTAGTCCTTGCTGGCGATCCGGCGTCCTGGCGCTCTGGACCTATCGCCGGGACGCCGGACCGCAGCAAACTGGCTCCTACAATTCTTATCAATGGCCGCTATGGCCGCTGGGTTTGCGTACCTGTACTTCGATGGTCTCTCCGGGCGGTTGTTGCAGCGGCATGCTCTGCCCGCCGGCCTCGTTCGAGCGTGTCGGCGTGGCCAGCTCGCCGCGCCATTCATGGGCGACGGTGCCGGCCGGGTGTTTGAACCAGCCGGGGTCGCGGTAATCGCCGGGCGCCTGATCCTTGCGCACCTTGAGCATGCTGAACATGCCGCCCATCTCCACCGAACCGAAGGGACCGTCGCCGGTCATCATCGGCGCGGTGTTGTCCGGCAATGGCATCTGCATCTCCGCCATATCGGCCATGCCGCGCTCGCCCATCACCATGTAATCGGGGATCAGCTTGGCGATCTTGCGGGTCATGTCGCGGTGGTCGACGCCGACCAGGGTCGGGATGTCATGGCCCATGGCGTTCATGGTGTGGTGGCTCTTGTGGCAATGAAATGCCCAGTCGCCCTCCTCGTCGGCGAGGAACTCGACCTGACGCATCTGCCCCACGGCGATATCCGTGGTCACCTCCGGCCAGCGCGAGCCCATCGGCGTCGGCCCGCCATCGGTGCCGGTCACTTCGAATTCGTGGCCATGCAGATGGATCGGATGGTTGGTCATGGTCAGGTTGCCGACGCGGATGCGTACCTTGTCGTTCTGCCGTACCACCAGCGGGTCGATGCCGGGAAAGATGCGGCTGTTGAAGGTCCACAGATTGAAGTCGAGCATGGTCATGATCTTCGGCGTATAGGCGCCGGGATCGATGTCGTAGGCGTTGAGCAGAAAGCAGAAATCCCGATCCACTTCGCTGATCAGCGGGTGGTGTTCCTTGGGATGGGTGACCCAGAAGCCCATCATGCCCATGGCCATCTGGGTCATCTCGTCGGCATGCGGGTGGTACATAAAGGTGCCGGGGCGACGGGCGACGAACTCGTAGACGAAGGTTTTGCCCGAAGGGATCGCCGGCTGGGTCAGCCCGGCGACGCCATCCATGCCGTTGGGCAAACGCTGGCCGTGCCAGTGCACGCTGGTGTGCTCGGGCAGCTTGTTGGTGACGAAAATCCGCACCCGGTCGCCCTCCACCACCTCGATGGTCGGCCCCGGCGACTGGCCGTTATAGCCCCACAGGTGGGCCTTGTAACCGGGCGCCAGCTCGCGCACCACGGGTTCCGCGACCAGGTGGAACTCCTTGACTCCGTTGTTCATGCGCCACGGCAGCGTCCAGCCGTTGAGGGTAACCACCGGGTTATACGGCCGGCCATTCTGCGGTTGCAGCGGCGGCATAGTATCGGCGCTGCTCTGCGACACCGCTTCCGGCAGCCCGGCCAGGGAAACCCGACTGACCGCCGAAGTAGCGACTGCGGCGGTAATCGCACTGGCACCGAGAAAGAAATCACGTCTTGAAACCATCTTGAATATTCCTTGATCAGTGGCCGCCAGCGGCGTCGTCGGAACCTGCGCCTGCAGCGGCGCCGGCAGCCATTGCGGTCATACTCGGCGCACCGAGCATGGCCATATCCAGATCGGCCTTGGCCGTCCAGAAGTCGCGCTGGGCCTGCAAATAACCATCGACCGCGAGTATCTGTTTGCGCGCATCGGCCAGCAGCTCAAAGGTGCTGATAAACATGCCGTTGTACTGCAGGATGTTTTCCTCGGCGATGCGCTGACGCAGCGGCAACACCTGGTCGCGGTAATGCCGGGCGATGTCATGGGCCGAGCGATAACCCAGATAGGCCTCGCGCACCTGGGAGCGGGCATTGATCGCCGTCTCGGCGGCGCGATTGAGCATCTGCCGGTACTGCGCCTCGGCTTTCGCCACCTTGGCCCCGCTCCAGT
Source organism: uncultured Pseudomonas sp. (assembly GCF_946885885.1). The sequence goes on along the minus strand of NZ_CAMPHN010000028.1, from coordinate 14,497 downwards.
CGAACAGCGGCAACTCGACGCTGATCTCGTAGCCGCGCTGGGTCGGCTCCTCGTTGGAGCGATTACTCACCAGCCCCAACTCCAGCACGTTGATAAAGCGCGTGGTCTTGCTCAAGCCGAGGTTGCGCGCCAAACGCTCGGCGTCCAGGCGCATGGCTTGGATATCCAGGCGTTGGCCCATGGCCAGGCGCTCCACATCCGGCAATTGTTCGGCTGCGGCCGGCAGTTCGGGCAGGCGCTCGGGCAAGCGGAAGTCGATCTGTTCGCCCCACAGCCCTAACAGCCGGGTCAACTGCTCGCGGCTCTGCAAACGCACCTGCTCGGCGCGGATCAGGTTGAGCCCGGCATCGGCGTAGAAACTCTGCTCCTGGGCCTGTTGCAACTTGCTGTAGTTACCCACCGCCGCCAGGCGCCGGGCCAGCTCGGCGCCGATCTCCGCCGACTCCATCACCTGGCGCATAAAGCCCAGGCTTTCCTGCGCCGCCACCGCGCGGTACCAGGCCTTGCGCGTCTGCGTGGCCAACTCGAATACCGCCAGGCTGGTTTGCCGCTGCACCTGTTCGAAACGCTTGGCCTCCATGCCCGAGGCCAGCGGCATGGCGATCAGCCGCGCCAAGTCGATATGCAGGCCGCGCTCGTACTCCACCTCGCTGCCCTTTTCCAGACGGCCGAAGGAGAACCCCGGATTGGGAATGCGCCCGGCCTGTATCCGTTCGGCCTCGCTGATGCCCAGCTCATCAAAACTGGCCTGTAGCCCCGGGTTGTTAAGCAAAGCGACCTGCACCGCGGCGTCCGCCGTCAGCGGCTGCGCCAACAACTCGGCGACCCGTTCGGCGACCTGACTGCGCTGCTCCGGGGTTTTCACCCAGGTGACCTGCTTATCCAACTGCGCCTGGCTGGCCTGTTCGACCGTGGCAAATCCGCCGTCCTTGGTAAAACTGGCGCAACCGCTCAGCAGCAGGAAGCCAACGCAGAACCCGGCCCGGGTTGCCCGTAAGAAAATCTTCATCGGCAATTCCTTAGTGATGGCTATGGGGGTTCTGGTCGACAGACGGTTCGGTGGCTTTATCGGCCGGCTGTTCCCAGGGTTCCTGGGCGTAGGTACGCCAACCGCCGATACGGCCGACCAACTCGTTGGCCTCGCGCCAGTTGTGCATGGGCTCGTCACCCATGCTTCGGTAACTGTCCAGGGGGGATCGATAATCGAGGGCCGGCGTAGCCGCCTCGGCATCTAAGGGGTCGGGCGACTCGGCCCAGCTGCTCAGTGGCAACAGCGACAAAGCCAGGCAAGCAAAGGCTCGCCGACTGGCAAAGGGAAAACGCATGATCGATGGTTCTCGCGTCAAACGCGGCGCCCGGCAATAGACCGAACGACCCGCGCAAGTAAGACAAAGGCCATGTACCGGTTAGCGGATGCGCTATCGGACGCCGACTGCTCCCCTTCGCCCTCGGGAAAGGGGCTGGGAGTGAGGCACGAACAGGCTACGGCTAACGGGAATTACAGGCGCACCAGGGCTTAGGCGAGAACAACGCGTGGAGGTCTTTCCGGGGTTTCGGCGATAAAACCGATAAATCGATCCAGCCGAACCGGGGACGGCTCGCTGGTTTGCTGGGGGGAATTGCTGATTGTCACGCTACTCAGGGCAACCGCACCGACGCAAAACGCGCAGAGGCTGCACAGGCTGTTATCGCTGGCCTGCTGCGTAGCGGAAGCGGCGTGATGCTCGGCATGGACGGCATGCTGGGCCATGGCCCCAGGATGATGCGCCGCCATCTGCCCGCTCTCGCCTTGCTGGCTCAACGCACATAACTGCATGCCGATCGCCGCCATGCTCTGCGCCGGGAGGGCGAGCATCAGCATCCAGATCAGGGCGATTCGCAGTGAGCGCATGGCGATAGGACTGTCTTCGAATAAAGAGAGATGGAGCGGATTATCCACCGATTCAGGCGCTTGTCCATGACTGACAAGCGCCTGGGTTTGATTTGCCTGCCGCGGCGGCAGACTCGACATCACCAATAACGACGACAACGCCTCCCGGCGCAGCCTGGAAAAATATTCAGGAGACCGTTTAACCGGCTTAATACCCATGGCCTGTTATTGGCTGGCTGAGGCTCGGCCGAAAAGGAAATGCGGCGGTGGTTAAGGGAGGATTGCGACAGGCAGCAGTCGGCCAGGAGCTGCCAGTCGGGGGGCTTACCGTAGTCGACCGAAAGCAGCTATAAACTTCCGGGACACCTACTTCTCAGGAGGCCGCGTCTAATTAAATCCTCGCAATAATGAGCGCTGTTGAACACCGTATACACAGTTGGCGATCTGGTTGGAACAGTACACTTGAAGCGCCGAGGGAAGGCGATCGAGCAGGATAAGATCTGGGCGCTCGCCGACGTGCAAAAGTGCCTCGCATAACAACGCCACTGCTGGTTCGCTGGCACGCATACACGCCCATTCACAAATAATGGCGAGAACTTCTCTGCGTTGCCGCAACTCCTTTTCCCGCTGCTCGAACCAATGATCGGCCATCCACCAAGATTGCTCAGAATTGAGTAAGTGTGTCGCTTCGTTGTCAAGGGAAGCGAATAGGCTCTGCTTGTCCGATGTGCAATAGCCTCGGTCTAATTTGGTAAGTAGCGGATCAAGGTGCTTTTCGCGCCAGCTAAGCGCTCCTAGCTCATTCGCGGCGCCAAAGAAGCTCATGATCCGCAGTTCATCCATAAGGGTGTAGTACGGCTCAAGCGCTCGCAGCTGGTCCAGGTCAGTGATTCCCGGACGCCCGTGGGTGCGTATCCCCCAATGCATGTCGATATACTCCAACATCTTCTCGGGCTTTCCGCTGCATGTAATCGCTGATTGAGCGAGGGCGACCGTTTCTGGTGTAGCTAGGTAGAGCGCTGCTTGGACAAATAAGGGGCTTTTTCTAAGCTGATCCCAGTTCGTGACGATGAACTGGATGGAGAACTCATCGCGAGCATCCATGAGCAGCTCAGCGAGGACGTGATCAGCGTCGGTTACTCTGCCCGTGCCGCACAGATCGCTACGCTGATCATCCAAATAGCGCTGCACATCCTCATGCAAACCGATAAGGCCTACACGCCGCGCGTTGTGCCACCAATATTTTCCGTGCTCGGCGCTCCAGATGCGTTGCTTGAGTAGCGGAACAGCCGATTGATCCTCATTTTCCAGCCTTGTCCTCAAGGCTGCATCTGCCAGCACTGGATCGGTCTCAAGTGCCGCAAGACTGGCAAGCTCATCACGGGTAGGCGTTTGACACCAGATGAGGAACGCAGCCTTGCGTTCGAACCGATTGATCCGTCGATTGCGCCAGATACGCTCAATCGCGGAGCGGGAGGACGTGCTCAACGTACGGCCGTGCCTTTCGGGAGACCAAGTTCGTCCGAGTTCGGTCGCGAACAGATTGAAACCACCGCTCTTTTCCGTTCGTCGGTAAATCTTGGCGGCTAGTCTCATCGTGTGGAGCACTGCGTCCGGCGAATCAACCTTGCTTAGGATCGAACCTAGAACATGGGCGAGCCTTCGATCACACGTGGCGCGGGCAATTAGGTAGGCGATCGCGCAAGGTTCAGGCTTGCGGTTGAATGCCCAAGGCAGCGAGTAGCCAGCGATATCCCAGCGCGGATGGCGATCAACTTTCCCCTCACCTCGTTTGAGCTCAATCGGTAATTTTGCCCAGAGATCGCATAGCGTATCGGCCAGCGGATGTTCAATGGGCGGACAGCATCGAAGCGCCGCCCAGAGCCATCCAGTTGACAACGACATTCCGTCACTGCGCGCCCACCTAGCGGCTAGAGCATCGCACAGCACGGGGTCACCTATTTCTCCTGCAAGATTGAGTGCGCCTTCGAGCAGTGTAGGAGGTAGGTCGCCTTTACAGATCAATTCGGCGAGGTCTGGGACGAAATTTGAGTGACGCGAGAGCGCATGCGCAATCATGCGGTCGCGCCAAGGATCGTTGATACCGGGCTCTAACGTCGCGCAAAGTGACGCACCTGAGCGGACGTCGCCGTTGCGAACCAGCGCTTCGAGCCGCGGAAAGCTGGCCGGGAATCGCTTAGCGAGATCAGAGACAAACGAACCGTCGCTGCGCGCCAGGTAACTCATCGCATGGTGCCGCTGCTGGCTGGACGCCTCCGCTTTGAAGCACGAAGACTGGAACCATTCCTCGGCGGCTTCGATGATTCTATCGCGGCGCGCTTCGTCGAGACTTGAGTCTTGCAGAGCGGCGAACAGTGCGACCGGATTGAGTGTAGCGGCTTTGCCGATTGCGGCTATGGGGAGCGCCGACAGCGCACCTCCAATCAGCTCGGAATAGAAGGGGTCAGCCCAAAGCTCTGGGTTGAAGTGATCGTTCTTGATCAGCCGCGCTATGGCTTGGGTCAACAAGTGATTACGTACGCGATCATGCCGATACATCAGCCTTTCGCCACTGTGGCCTATGCTGAGATGGATGATCCGCCCCTGGTCGATCAGCCGGCGGATTGCCGCAAGCGAGTCATTGTCTCCAGAGAACCAGCTCCGAATCTCATGCCATTCAGGGTAAATCGTTCGCGACTCGATCAGTTGGTTTGTAAGCCTGTCGAGTGCATACCGGAGGTCGCTCGCAAGAAGCTTGTCGTCGGCGGCTTCGTCGATATTTGCATTCAAATAGGACTGTATTGCACCTCGTGGGCTGGGGGCCGACCAGTCGTTGTTGAGTCCGATGAGCAGCGGATCGTCGCCAAGCGCCATCGCGAGATCGCTGCGCTGAAGATTAGTAAGCTTGACACCGGCACTGCTCGCCCGCTCCCCAATGGCGTCGACAGCCTCCGAACGCTCGAAGGGCTCTACCATGAGCGAATTGCTTATCACACGATCTCGCAGTTGCTGATCAGCTAGACCGGCATTGCCACGCCAGACAGGGCAGAGCAGGCGCCATTGTCGTGCAGACGTACCGCCTTCTACAGCTGAGTTGCCTGTAACTGACCAGCCGACAAGCCGCTCGATGATCCGTCGAGGGTTAGTCGATCGGTTGACGTCCTCGACGATGAGCAGGATGGGTTGTTCGGGCGTTGCAAAGGCCAGTGCACTGTAACCACACCCACTTTCGAGCGCTGGCGCCCAGTGGCGCAAACCTAATGCGACCGCTTGCTCAATTGTACTCGCCTGCTCGATTAGTTCGTGCGCTAGGATCAGGGCGATGCCGCCTTGCGCGAGCCAGTCGTCGGCTAGGCGGCGCAGAGCTATGCTCTTGCCGAGGCCGGATTCACCGATGACAAAACCTGCACCGCGACCCGCGTAAGCGAATTCGGCAAGTGTTGCATCGAGCATCCGAGGGACGATGTCGCCGCGTGCGACTAGTGGAAGATAGTCGTTCAAAGATTGCTTAGATATTACGTGGGCTTGCGAAGCTGAAAGCCTTACTGACTCGGTCCCGAACTGTTGTTCGCGCAGCCATTGGCCTTCGGGAGCGCGGTCGAGAAAATCCGCGATCCGTGAAGCGGACCAGAGATCGATCCTCAATCCGTCGCCCGCAGCGGCGTGAACGTCACGGATCAGCGCCTCATCCGGATCAATCGTGCTCGTCAGCACGAGCGTCGCGTCCTGGATTGCCTTGCGCGCTATTTCCTTGTCAAAAATGGCCTTGGCTTTAGCGACATCGCCGTTCTGGTCGTTGAGCCATTTCTGCCGCAACCCTTTGCGCGCGGTGATCGTATGTTGAACAAGCAGGAGGTGACGGCCACCGAGATGGACACGAATGTCGATGCCATCTACAGGAGACCGAACAGCCCTGCCGTGTGCGTTTGTGCCGACGTGCAGGAGCGACGCATAAGCGGGAACTGCTGCGCGCAGTACGGCAGTGGCCAGCGCCTCGAACTCGTCGGGAGAGGCTAGTTTACTGAGTTGCTCGCGTGTTTGAGTCAGGAGAGAAGGCATTTGGCGTAATAGTGGACATCGCAAGATTTCGCCGGTAATCGGCAGGCATCGCCGGACGAGAACAACTTGATCAGGAGATTAGCCTATTTTGTATAGCCGCTTTGGGCTGAGAAACAGCATGCCCCCGAATGACGGTCACTGCTTGAAACCTGCTTTGCCCGCCGTCCGCTCTTGGCCGCTTCCTGCCCTCTCGCTCCAAACCATCTATGCCGGTCTGGCACCACCTACTACCAAACCATCCCTAACCGGTTGCCAGGCCAAAAGCTCCGAATGCCTAAGCCGATAACGGGCCACGCTGCCTTCGTGCAGGTATTTCAGGGCATTGCTGAGCAGTTGGGCGAAGGCTTCCTGGTCTTCAGGCACCGCCTTTTCTTTTGCCAGTTGCCTGATCAGTTCGGCGCTTGGCGCCAAACGTTGTTTGACCACCCCTTGCACGGCCTCGATCAGCGCCGCGCGGTAGCGCATCCGTAGCGGATCGGGGTCGCTCATGCTCTGGCTGATGGCCAGGTAGCGCTGACATGAGCGCTCGTAGGCCCAGACAAATACGTCGCGCAGCAATTCGATCCGGTTCAGCTCATAGACGCCCAAAATGCCCTCCACGTAGGCGCGCTCCGGCACGTCGACAAAGGACAGCGGGCAGAGGTTGTGGCGAATCAACGGGATGTTTGCGCCGATACGCGATACCCGTTTGTTGACGTCCTCGAATGGCTGCAAGTAAGGCAACTGCACCATCAGGAAAAACGCCTGCTCAAAGGGGTCGGCAATGGCCGCAGCCTTGCGCAGCAGCTCGATAAAGCAGTCTTCCAGCACCTGGGGTAAGGCGAGTGGCTGGAATACGGTGGCGGAAATTTCCACCGGGCGACGGCGTAAACGCCCACAAGCCTGCTCATCGGCCATCAGATTTTCCGCGAGGATGGCGTGCAGATTTTTGAAGGTGAAGGGGTTGAAGTCGACCTGATCGACATCCTCGATCAGCATCTCGATGGCCGCTTTGTGGTTGAGGATCATCTGGGTTTCCTGGGCATCCTTGCCCTGCGCCACTTGGCCGAGTTCGATCAGATTCTGCGTGTCCAGGCGGCTATAGGTGTTGCCCTCCAAGCGCGATGAGGCCCAGGACAAATCCACCAGCAGCCGATTGTAGATATCCCTGGCATAGGTGCCGGCAGGTCGCGCGGCCTGTGCGGTGCGACCGATCTCATGCAGTTGCGCACGCAGCGACTCAGGCAGGTAGAAGCTCACCCCAGGCTCGTAACGCTCAAGAAATTCGTGCTGGTAACCCACTGGCCGGCGATGCATTAACGGGCGGCGGACTTGATCGCGAATTTCCGCCCCCTCAGTGGAGACGGGGACATAAAGTTCAAGGTCGGCATAGTCACCGACCGCAATTGCGCTCGTCACCGCAGCGGAAGTGGGCAGCGCCGGCTGATAGACCAGGGCAACACTATCACCACTGGAAACGATGCGTTTCTGCGCGAGCAGCTTTTCCAGTCGGCGCTGCAAGGTGCGCCGATTGAGCGTCAGGGACAGGCGCTGAGCTAAGGTATTTTCCAGTTCGGCAATGCCGATACCCTCGCGCCGCTCGGCGATTAGCGCTTCGATGGCGTTAAGTTGTGTGTCCAGACGGGAATCGGCCATGGCAGGTCCTTGGGCAAAGCAATCGACACGCTTGTCACGCTTTACAGGGGCGCGACAAAAAGCACGACACTAATATGTCGCTGAAAATGTCGCGCTTCAAGGAAAAATGTCGCGCAATTTGTCGCGCTTTTTCATGAAGACCTCAGCCCGCGCAACGTGGCGAATGCGGATGATGTCGGGGGCGTATCCAATCCGCAGCCACGCCTGGAAAAGCGACGAAGCAACCCTGCGTCGTAGGTTGAGCGTAGCGAAGCCTAACGCCTGCCCCCACATAACCCGGTTTTAACCGGCAGCACTCACTACCGCCCCCGCCCCGCCAATACCCGCGTCGCGCCTTGGGTTTGCCGGCAGTACCACAACACCCGGCTGACGCCGCGGGTAATGGCCACATAGGCCAGACGCAGGCTTTCGTCCTGCATGGCCTGGTCGTAGCTGTTGCGAAAGAAACCCGAGTAGGCGTAGAGCGCATTGCGTAGCGGATGTGGTTCCACCGGGTTGCAGTCGTCGAGGATGATCGCCACTTCGGCTTGCAGGCCCTTGGCGCGGTGGATGGTGTGGGCCTTGACCGGCAACTTCTTGTCCAGTTGGGCCTGGATCTGCTGCAAGGGCTCGTTGCGCCGGCTGAGGATCAGCACGGCGGTGCGCTCGGCGGATTTACGCGCGGCGACATGGGCGCACTGGGCGTGGATTTCCTTGAGCAGCTCCGGCAATCGGGCTTTGCTGTCGAAACGCTGGATCAGCCGCACGCCATGGTCGCCCGGCTGCACGGCCTTGCAGGCCTGGCTGGTTTTCGCCTGTTTGTAGGCGACGCCACCCAGCACCGCCTCGCCGTCGCGAATGATTGGCTCGATAGAGCGGTAGTTGGTCGCCAGCGTCAGCACAGCGCTGCGCTTCGCCCGGCCCTTGCCGGGGAAGTGCCGGTCGAAGTCCATAAACAACTCCGGCGAGCTGCCGCGCCAACCGTAGATCGACTGCCAGTCGTCGCCGATGGCCATCAGGCTGACCGCTTCGCCGTTGCCGGCCTGGGCGCGATGAACGGCTTGCAGCAACTGGACGATCTGCGGGGAGATGTCTTGGAATTCGTCGATCAGCAGGTGATTAAACGGCGCCAACACCTGGGTCGGTATGCCCTGCCCGCCCGCTTCCAGGCGCTCAGTGAGCAGCTGAAACGCCGCGTTGAAGGTCATCAAGCCCTGCTCTTGCAGACAGATTGCGAAGCTTTTCCAGAACAGCATCAGCGCTTCGATAAAGCAGCGCTCCTGAGCGGCGCAGGCCAGCTTCTGCACATCGATCCGCTCGATGCGGATGCCGATGCTTTCGATAAAGCCGGCCTGCAGATAGAAGGCCTCGAACAGCGGCACAGGTGTGAACTCGCCCTGCAGCTTGAAGCCATCCAGCGGCGCCTTGGCCGCGCGCTTGCCTGGTGCGTCGACTGGCGCGGGCAAACCCAGCAAGCGATGCACACGCTCGCGAAATCCCGGCTCATCGGCATAGCACTGCTGGTAGGCCTGCTTGAGCAAACGTTGCTGCGCGGGGCGCAGACGGGCGGAGGTCAGCGGGTTATCCAGTTCGGCGCTTGCCGCCTGCTTGTCGTCCAACTGTTCGAACCAACGCGGGTTGTTCAACGCCTCCTTGGCCATCACCCCCATGGCCGAGTGGAAGGTACGCACGCATTGGCGCGCCTGGGAGGCGTCGAACGGATACTGGAAAAAGCCCAGCACCTTTGTCAGTTGTTCGCGCAGCTGCGCGCAAGAGGCGTTGGTAAAGGAAATCACCGTCAGCCGCTGCGGCTCGATGCCCAGGTGACAGAGCATAAACACCACCCGCAGTACCAGAGTGGTCGACTTGCCCGAGCCCGCCCCGGCGAAGATGCGGGTCAGCGGCTGGTTGCCGAGGATCATCGCCCACTGCTCGTCCGACGGCGCGCTGGCCACACCCGCCGCCACCGCCTCGGCGACCCGCGCGCGCATGGCCTGCACTTGCGCCTCATAGACAGGCATCAAGCCAGGACCGTAAATCGCCTCATTGGTTTTAGCGCTTTTCGTTCGGGGCTTTGCCGGCTTTTTCGCGCCGCCGGCCTTGGCCTTGCGCGCCGTGGCGGTGCTCTTCTTTTGCCGTGCGCGGGGCTTTTGCAGTGCGGCCGCGGCTTCGCGCTCGGCACGCAGATAGGCGGTGGTACGCGGAAAATAACGCGCCAAGGCCCCGGAAAGGAGCTGCTTGTAGCGCTCGACGGCAGAAGGCATGCGGCGACCTGACGGTGAGATAGAGCCTTGAATGATAAGTGCTTTTTAGCAATGGCTGGCAATTGATATGGCTATATACCCGTTAGTTGCATGGGAATGCCGCGGGTACGATCAGCGGTAGTGGCCGTCCCGTAGCCTGGATGAAATCCAGGAGCGTTGTCAGCCGCACAAACGCTCCCCGGATTGCATCCGGGCTACCAGGGCGCGCTCAGACACAACACAGGCATTGTAGGAGGCGCGCCCCCGCGGCGAATGCAGCCAGCAGGGGGGCAAGCCCAATGGTTGGCCGATACAGCGAAAAGCTCGCCCCGAGGTTGGGCCTCCTACGGGCTATGGGCAATTCATGCCCCGCGGGGCCATTCGACAGCGCTCTCTGCAAACGCGTCCAACCCAGAGCAGAACCGAAAAGTCATCTGCTGTTCTTGACGCCGCGCCGCTTCGCTTCTTGACTCAAGCAACCACTCCCCACGACAAGGAAAGTTCCTACCATGTCTTCTACCGTCCCCAGCGATACCACCGTCGTCAAAGCCGCCATTTATCCGCCTATCGGCATCGCCCGCGTCGGCAATAGCCCGGACGCCTTCTATTTCGCCCCCGAAGTGCCCGACCCGCGCCCCGAAGCACCGGGCTTTTATCGCGACGCCAACGGCGCACTGAAGCGCGAGGCCGCGCGTTTTCGCCTCTACGGTCTGAATGCCGCCGGCCAGGCGGTGGTCGAGTTGACCGCGGACAACGCCGAAATCGAATGGCTGGCCACCCTGGCCAACACCAAGGCCGCCTGGTACCAGTTCCAGATCGCCCTGGATATTCCGGAAGCGGCCACCGCGCCGCTGTCGTTCCTGCGCAATATGGCGGTGGCCGACCGTAGCCTGTTGAGCATCACCCCCGGCGAGCGATGCATCGCCGGGCGCGACCAGCAAGGCCCGGCGTATGCCTTCGCCAATGGCCGCTTCATGGGCAGCGAGGTCTATCTTGGCGAGCTGCGCACCGATGCCCAGGGCCGTTTGATCGTCCTCGGCGGCCACGGCAAAGCCGCTTCCTATAACGGCGCGGCGGCTATCACCTTCGCCAACAACGAAGGCTGGCACGACGACGTGGCCGACGGCCCGGTGAGCGCCAAGGTGCGCTATCAGGGCGCGGAACTGCCGGTGGACCCGGCCTGGGTCGTGGTCGCGCCGCCCAACTATGCGCCGCAGCAGAAATCGGTGCGCACCATGTGGGATCTGCAGCGCGATCTGTTCGTCGCCCAGGGCAGCCTGCCTGCGCCGCGGCGGCCCTCGTTCGAGAACGACATACGGCCGATTTTCGAACGCCTGTCGCGTTTGCAGTGGGTCAACGCCGGCTTCGCCGCGGCCTTCGGCTGGGGCGGCAGCACGCCGTTCAGCCAGGCCAAGTGGATGGCCAGGCTGGCCAGCCCGGCGCCGGAAACCCGCGAATGGCGCCTGACCCTGTTCAATCAGTTCCGCCAGTTCAAGCGCGACGCCTGGGCACCCTCGCCCTGGCCTTGGCTGTATGGCGACGCCATGAGCGTGCCGCCTGCGGAAAACCCACGGCAGAACGCCGCGCTGAGCAATCTGCAACTACGCTTTCTGCGCCAGTGGGCCGAGGGCGACTTCGACGCCGATTACGACCCCCACGCCCTGCCGCCGGCCTGCATCGACGAAGTGGCGCTGGTCGATCAACCGGACTGCCTGACCCGCGCCGCCATGGAGTTCTGCCTGGCCGACGCCTTCCACCCCGGCTGCGAAATGACCTGGCCGATGCGCCAGGCCAGCATGTACATGGCGCCGTTCCGCCTGGCCCATCAGCCCAAGGGCTGGGTCGAACCGGACTACGGCGGCGTGCTCACCCCGGATGCCATCAGCGGCCCCTGCGGCGCCCAGGCCGCGGGCGGCATCAGCCGCTGGATGGCCGTGCCCTGGCAGACCGACACCGCCAGTTGCCGCTCCGGCTACCAGAAGAGCTACGACCCTTACGTGCCGACCTTCTGGCCGGCCCGCGTGCCCAACCAGGTGCTGAGTCAGCAGGCCTACGAGATCGTTATGGACGAAAGCCTGCCGGCCGAAGAACGCCTGCGCGCCTTCGCCAAACGCGCCGCCTGGATACGCCCGCTGGGCAATATCAGCTACCAGGACCAGATCAACAATATGATCGCCGACATCGCCCAGATGGGCATCGTCGAAGTACGCGAAGGACCGCACGATGGCGCGGGCTTCCCCAGCCAGTTGGAGGTGGAACAACTGCCGCCGCCGAGCCGCGTGGAAAAAGGCCTGCTCGCCAGTCAGGCGTTGCCCGACGACTTCGAAGACGTGGAACTGAGCGCCGTCGACAAGGTGCGTCATCTCGGCCCGCAGCGTCATTGATGCTGGCCGATGTGCTGATCCTCGGCGCCGGCCCCGCCGGCGCCATCGCCGCGCTCAATTTGGCCGCGCATTGCCGGGTATTGTTGCTGGACCGGCTGCCCGAGCCGGCCCAGCGCATCGGCGAATCACTACCACCCGCGGCGCGACGCTTACTCACCGACATGGACCTCTGGCAGGAGTTCGTCGCCCAGGGCCATGCGCCCTGTTACGGCAACCGCTCGATCTGGAACGGCGAACTGGCCGAACAGGATTTTCTGCGCGACCCGGACGGCCATGGCTGGCACCTGGATCGCGCCCGTTTCGAAACCTGGCTGCGCGCCAAAGCCCTGGCCCGTGGCGCGGCGCTGCTGGCGCCGGCCACCCTGCTCTCGGTCGCCAGGATCGAAGGTGGCTGGCAACTGCTTGTACAAACAGCCAATGGGCCGATTCAGCTGCAAGCGCGTTTGCTGATCGATGCCGGCGGCCGTGCCTCGGTATTGAGTAAAAAACTCGGCGCACGGCGCAAGCGTCAGGACAAACTGGTGTGCGCCTGGCTCTATGGCCATGACCATGGCAAAGCGCCCAGCGACGGCCTGTCGCATATCGAAGCCGTCGAACACGGCTGGTGGTACAGCGCGGCGCTACCCGGCAAGCGCCGCGTGCTGGCCTTGCACACCGACGCGGATCTGCCGCCCGCAAGGAATTTCAAGATTGACGGCTGGCTGGCCAACGCCGCCTGGCAAGCGCCCGGGCTCGCCGCTTTGCTGGATAGCAGTGGGTTCATTGCCGAAGGCCCGGTACAAATCGCCGCCGCCCATAGCAGCGAACTGCAACCGGTGGGCGGCGACGCCTGGCTGGCGGTGGGCGATGCCGCGCTCGGTTTCGACCCGCTGTCCTCCCAGGGCTTGTTCAACGCGCTATATACCGGCCTGGCAGCCGCCGAAGCCGGCTACCGTCACCTGCGCGGCGAAGCCGCAGCCCTCGCCGACTACCGCAGGCAACTGGCCGATATCGCCCAGGCCTACCGCGATCACTTGAGGCTTTATTACCGCGAGGAAAGCCGCTGGGCGGACGCACCCTTCTGGCAACGCCGGCAAGGCACGTCTGATCGATAGGCGTGCCCGTCGGCCTCAGCGCGTATGCAACACCAGCGGACTGACGTGTGCGCATCCGCCCACATGTCCCTCTGCATGATTGGGACAGTGCACATCGATGAAGTAACAGGTGCCCGAACGCCCCCAGCCGGTCTTGAAGGCATCGAAATCGATGAAACGCACCTCGGCCGAATTGTTCGGGTCCTTGTAATACAGCTGCTGCCCGACGATGCCGGCGACCACCACCGCATGGGCCGAATCCACCGCCAACTGCGCCACCTCGACCCGCGTATCGACGGGGATCATGGTCGATGTGCCGGTACGCTCGCGGCGGTTTTCGCGCTTCGACCAAACATCGCCGGACGCATAAAACGGACCTGTGGCACGCAACTTCGCCTCGACGAATTCAAGGGTGCAGTCGGCTACGGCAACCGAGCCCTGGACGAAAGTGCCGGGCATAAAGGCGTTGAGCAGGTCGTGCCGATTCATGCTCACAGCGGCCAGCATATGCTCGTTGGCCCTGTCGATGACCGGCCGCTCGCGCTTGGCTTTCTCCAGATCGATGCCCAGGGTGCGCTCCAGGATGGTGATGCGCTTGCGCCGTTCGTGCTCGCGGTACCAGCCACGCGGCATGTCATTGGTGGCCTCGATGTCGTCGATCAAGCGGCCGTGTTGCGCCAGGGTCGCGCCCAGACGCCCACGCAACCAGCCCAGGTCCTCGCTGGGCTCGCCGCCGAGTTGCGAATCCGAGCTGAGTTCGCTGATGACCTTGCGCACCTCATGCATCGCTTTCCATTGCCGGTCGAATTCGGCGACGGCGCGCAGGTTATGCATAGTGACCAGCATCTTGGCGGCGTAATACCAGCAAGTCGGTCCCTTCTGAATAAAAGTATTGCTTGTTGCCGTACGAGGGACGTTGAAAAGTATCGCCATCGATGTGTCTCCATGATCCGAGTAAAGGTTGTCCAGGCGAGTTGTAGCGATATTCGAATTGGCTACCGATCAGTAATCGAGGATCGAGATTGCGTGGGCTGACAGGCCGTTGAAGCGAAGCGCGCCCGCGTCTTCCGTAACCATCCATAAGCGCCGTGCAAAGGCCCATGCGACAGCCTAGATCAACTAAGCGCAAACGCCCGCGCAACGTGCTGGAACGAGCCGCGTTTAGCAGACCGTTGAAAAACTACCTGCGTTGCCGATACGGCGTTAAAAACAGGCTGGAGCGCCAGCCCGGTCGGAAGCCGCTTGCGGCTAACG
>NZ_CAMPHN010000027.1 GCF_946885885.1 uncultured Pseudomonas sp. | reverse complement strand
GGGATGTCGGCCACATGGCCAACGTCGAACAGCTGCCGGCCGAGCCGTTTCTCAAACTGCTGGACGTGATGGGCCTGCCGACCCGGATTAAGGACGCCAACGGCGACCGCCCCTGGGATCAGTAAGGTAGCGGCAAGCCACAAGCAGCAAGTAACAGCGAAAAGCCCTTCTGCTCCGGTAGAGGGGCTTTTTGTTGGGCGGGTTGCATGCTTCGATGCCTTGTAGGAGCCAGCTTGCTGGCGATCCGAGCTGCGGAAATACATCGCCAGAACGTAGGATGGGTTGAGCCTGCGATACCCATCGCATAGCTGGCGGCGACCCCTGATGGGTATCGCTGCGCTCAACCCATCCTACGAGTGCTCAATCAGCCCATCGCGCGTGACGCCAGCGGTGGATGTAAAAAGCGACATCCAGCCTACGCGCCGACGCCTCGACGTGGAACCGACCAAGAGATAGCCCCGCGCTCTTGGCTTGCAGCTTGCAGCTGCTGCTTCCCGCCCGCAGCGTTTCACGCGACAATCACGGCTTATCGACATAGGCCCCGACGTCGGGTCTGTGCTTCTGCGTATCCCGTGAGGAATTTCCAATGAGCAGCAATGACCGCGTGATTATCTTCGATACCACTCTGCGCGATGGCGAGCAGAGTCCCGGTGCCTCCATGACCGGCGAAGAGAAGCTGCGCATTGCCAAGGCACTGGAGCGTTTGCGCGTCGATGTCATCGAGGCCGGCTTCGCCATCGCCAGCCCGGGCGACTTCGCCGCGGTCAAGGCGATTGCCGATGCGATCAAGGACAGCACCGTGTGCAGCCTGTCGCGTGCCCTGGATGCCGATATCGACCGCGCCGCCGAGGCGCTGAAAGGCGCCAATTCCGGGCGTATCCATACCTTTATCGCCACCAGCCCGATCCACATGCAGCACAAGCTGCGCATGCAGCCGGACCAGGTGGTCGAGCAGGCGGTGCACGCGGTCAAGCGCGCACGCAATCTGTGTGCCGACGTCGAGTTCTCCTGCGAGGACGCCGGCCGTTCGGAGATCGATTTCCTCTGCCGCATCATCGAAGCGGCGATCGATGCCGGCGCGCGCACCATCAATATCCCCGACACCGTCGGCTACGCGATTCCGCATCAGTACGCCGAGACCATCCGCCAGTTGCTCGAGCGCATTCCCAATGCCGACAAGGCGGTGTTCTCCGTGCATTGTCATAACGACCTGGGCCTGGCCGTGGCCAACTCCCTGGCCGCGGTGGTCGCCGGGGCGCGCCAGGTCGAGTGCACGATCAACGGCCTCGGCGAGCGGGCCGGCAACGCCGCCCTGGAAGAGGTTGTCATGGCGATCAAGACCCGCCAGGACCTGCTCGGCGTACATACCAATATCGACACTCCGCATATCCTCAGCACCTCGCGCATGGTTTCCGGGATCACCGGCTTCCCGGTGCAGCCGAACAAGGCCATCGTCGGCGCCAATGCTTTCGCCCACGAATCCGGCATCCATCAGGACGGTGTGCTCAAGCACCGAGAGACTTACGAAATCATGTCCGCGCAGTCGGTCGGCTGGCACACCAACAAGCTGTCGCTGGGCAAATTGTCCGGGCGTAACGCCTTCCGTTCGCGCCTCGAAGAGCTGGGCATCCAGTTGGCCGGCGAGAGCGAACTGAACGCCGCCTTCGCCCGCTTCAAGGACCTGGCCGACAAGAAGCACGAAATCTTCGACGAGGACCTGCAAGCGCTGGTCTCCGATACCCTCGCCGAAAAAGCCCCGGAGCATTTCAAGCTGGTGACCCTGGAAGTGGCGAGCAAAACCGGTGAAGTACCGGAGGCTAAGCTGGTGATCAGCGTCGACGGCAACGAGCAGGCGGCCAGCGCCCAGGGTTCCGGCCCGGTGGATGCGAC
The DNA here is from genome assembly GCF_946885885.1 of uncultured Pseudomonas sp. The sequence goes on along the minus strand of NZ_CAMPHN010000027.1, from coordinate 37,065 downwards.
CTTCAAGGCCATCGAATCGATTGCCGTCTCTGACTCCACGCTGCAGCTGTATTCGGTCAACGCCATCACCAAGGGCACCGACTCCCAGGGCGAGGTCACCGTGCGCCTGGAGAAGGGCGGGCGCATCGTCAACGGCAATGGCGCCGACACCGATATCCTGGTGGCCTCGGCCAAGGCCTATATCAATGCCCTCAACCTGATGCAGGCCGGGCAGAAGGCGCACCCACAGGTAGCTGACGTTTGATCGAAGAGCTGCGCCGCCGTGCCTATCTAAGCGCCATGCAGGTGGTCACTTGGCTGCCGCGGGTCGAGCTGCCATTTGCCGCGCCGTCGCGGCCCGAGCTGTTGCAGGCCGAACCGGAGCCCGCGCCTGTCGAGCCGGTCACGGCCGAGCCGGCCGCCAGCGAAGCGCCGGTGGCACAGGCGCCGGCCGCAGTCGAGGCTGCACCGGTCGCGCGGGCGAAGATCGAAGTGCCGCGTCCCGGCGCGCAGCCCCGCCAGGTGCCCGCCGCCAGCGCCGCCGAAACTGCCGAGCCGGTGGACGTCGCGGCGCCGGCCAAGGTCTCCGCGCCGCCGCCCCGTTTCGCCTTGCAGCTGCTGCGTGCCGGCGCCTGTGCGGTGCTGGTCGAGTTGCCCACCGGCGAGCCCTTGCAAGGCCGCGACCCGGCCTATTTGCTGCTCAAGGATCTGCTGCGCGCCGCCGGGCTGCCGGACAGCCCGCAACTGATCGGCGAGCCGGTGCGCTGGCCGTTGCTCGCCCGCGGCAATATCGACCAGGGGCCGCAGGCCGCGCTGGAGTACGTGCAGAGTTTCGTCGGCGCCCGCCTGGAAGAGCAGGAGCCTTGCAGCTGCCTGTGGCTGGTGGGCTTGCCGGCGATCCGCTTTGCCGGCGAAGCCGATGCCGAGGCTTATAACCGCGAATTGCAGATCGACGGCTTGCCGACGGCCTGGGCGGTGCCCGGCCTGGAGTTGTTGATGGACGAGCCCGAACGCAAGGCGCCGCTGTGGCAGGCGATGCGTCGGGTGCGGCAACGCTGGCTGGAGTCCATGCAATGAGCGACGCGATCAGCTTCCGCCCGATGACCGAGGCGGATCTCGACGAGGTGCTGAAAATCGAATTCGCCGCCTTCAGCCACCCCTGGACGCGCGGCATTTTTAGCGACAGCCTGAAGTCCTATCACTGCTGGCTGATGTTCGAGGGGCAGCAGCAGGTCGGTCATGGCGTGATCCAGGTGATTCTCGACGAAGCCCACCTGCTGAATATCACTGTGAAAGTGCAGAGCCAGGGCCGCGGCCTTGGTTTGAAATTGCTCGAACACCTGATGCGGCAGGCCCACGGTCTCGGCGCGAAAGACTGCTTCCTCGAGGTGCGGGCGAGCAATCAAGGGGCTTATCGGTTGTACGAGCGTTTCGGCTTCAACGAAGTCGGCCGGCGCCGCGACTACTACCCCGGCGTCGGCGGTCGGGAAGATGCGTTGGTCATGGTCTGCCCGCTGTTCGATTAGCAATGCAGCCCCGTAGCTCGGTTGCAGTCCGGGAGCGATTATCCAGGCGCCAGCTGGGTAGGTTGGGTTAGCGGCGGCCCACACTAGATGCTCGCAACCCCGTAGATGAAGCCGCGTAACCCAACAAGATGTCTGCACGATATCGTCCGGCAGGACATAAGATCAATCGATGTGAGCGGTATGGCCAATACCCGATCACCAACAAACACTCCAAAACGATCTTGTTGGGTTACGCGGCGACCAACGGCGATGTTGCCGCTTAAATCTCGATAGTCGCCGCTAACCCAACCTACGGCTAACCCAGCCGAGCTGAGCAGTTGCTAGCCTATAATTTGTCCGGCGGTTCGTTGGCGCCTCGGCTGCGCTCGGCGGCGGAGTTGAGCGGGGCATCGCCGGCCAGCTCTTCATCGTCCATATCGAGGCCTTCCTCGTCGCCATCCCAGGGCTTGCCGTCTAGCGGTTCGATGCGGCCCAGCTCGGCCTCATCGAGTCCCGAGCCGCCGCCGATTTCGGATGCGTTCACCGTGGTCAGTTCGGCATCCGCAGGGCCTTCCAGCGATTCTTCGGGATATTCCTCCTCCGGGCCACGAGCCCCACTCTCGTCGAACAGGGTTTCCGGGCTCAGGTCGTCTTCGCTCACCCCATCCTCATGCGCGCCGCTGCCCAAGGTTTCGCCGCCGCTCATACCTGCTTCGCGCACAAGTTCGGGCGGATAGATATGTCCCGTCTGGCGGTCGCCGGCGCGGCCCTTGGGGGCATCTTCGTCCTCGTCGAAATCGAGTGGTTCGACGGCGCCCATGCGGTCTTCGATGTCGTCGATTTCCTGCGGCACATAGGCATTTTGCCTGCCGGTTTTTTGTTCGTTCATGGCTACCTCCTGAATCTCGCCGTTATCGCGTGTGACCGGCGCGAAGGCGCAATAATTCAGCCGCGACGATAAGCGCGACGGACGATAGCTCGACATAGCCCGGTGTTCGCTACCGCAACCCGGCATTCGCTGCGCAATTTAGTAGGAACACCAGCGAATATCCGCGAGTCCTACGCAGCATGAACGAACATTACCCAAGCCCGTTGTTGGATCTCGGTCGTTATGCGTTTTTCTTCGACTTCGATGGGACCTTGGCTGAGATCCAGCCCAGGCCGGAATTGGTGTTCATTTCCGGTGCGCTGCATGCGTCGCTCGACCGGCTCGCCGCACACTGTCCGGTGGCGGTCATTTCCGGTCGGCCGCTGGCCCAGCTCGACGAATTCCTCGATCCACTGCGCCTGCCTTGTGCCGGCGTGCATGGCGTCGAGCGGCGCACCGCACAAGGCGAGGTCCAGCAGTTGCCACTCGACCATGCTCAGCTCGAACGGATAGAGCGCGAATTGACCGCGGCCTGCGCGCCTTACCCGGCTTTGCTGCTGGAAAGCAAAGGCGTGTCCTTCGCCCTGCACTTTCGCCAGGCGCCGGAGCTGGCCGAGGTCGCCCGCGCCTTGGCCGACGAATTCGTCGCGCGCTACCTGGATGTGCTGGCCCTGCAACCCGGCAAGTGCGTGTTCGAACTCAAGCCCAAAGGGGCGAGCAAGGGCGAAGTGATCCGACGGTTTATGCAGGAGCCGCCGTTCAACCAGCGCATGCCGGTATTTCTCGGCGACGACCTGACCGATGAGGCGGGATTTGCCGCGGTCAACGCCATGGGAGGGCTTTCCATCAAGGTGGGCGAAGGGCAAAGCGCCGCGCAGAAACGCTTGGCTTCGGTCAGTGCGGTCGGCACCTGGCTTGCCGCGGTTCTGGCCATGCAGGGCCAGGACCTGGGACTCAACGACAACCGCGACTATGACTATGGAGAAAGCCGATGAGCCGACTGGTGGTGGTGTCCAACCGTGTCGCGCCGATCAAAGAGGGCAAGGCCGCGGCCGGCGGTTTGGCGATAGGGGTTTACGATGCCTTGCGCGCATGCGGCGGCATCTGGTTCGGCTGGAACGGCGAGGTGAGCGGCTCCGCCGAGTTGCAGCAGGAAACCCACGGCAACATCACCTATGCGACGCGTGGCCTGTCCAAGCGCCATTACGACATGTACTACCGCGGCTTCGCCAATGCCACGCTGTGGCCGATCTTCCACTACCGTATCGACCTGGCGCGTTATCGCCGCGAAGAATACGAGGGCTATTGCCAGGTCAACCGTATGTTCGCCGAGCAGTTGCAACCCCTGTTACGCCCGGACGACGTGATCTGGGTGCACGACTATCACCTGATCCCCTTCGCCGAAGAGTGCCGCCGCCTGGGTATCCGCAACCGCATCGGTTTCTTCCTGCATATTCCTTTCCCCGCGCCGGAGATACTCACCGCCATCCCGCCACACAACGAGCTGTTCAAGACCCTGTGCGCCTACGACCTGATCGGTTTTCAGACCGAGGTGGACCGCCAAGCCTTCGAGGATTACATCCGCCGCGAGGTGCGCGGCCTGGTCGGCAGCGACGGCAGCATGACCGCCTACGGCCATAATTTCCGCGCCAAGGTCTACCCGATCAGCGTGATGCCCGACGAGATCCAGCAAACCGCCAGCCGCTATAAAGGCCGGCGCAATCTGATCGGCTGCAATGCCGTGGGCGAACCCTGCCAGACCATCATCAGCGTCGACCGCCTGGATTATTCCAAGGGCCTGATCGAACGTTTCTGTGCCTACGACGAACTGCTGCAGCGCTTCCCGGAGCACCGGCGCAACGTGCAGTTCGTGCAAATCGCGCCGACCTCGCGCTCGGACGTGAAGACCTACCAGAATCTGCGCCAGCAGCTGGAAACCCACGCCGGGCACATCAATGGCCGATATGCCGAACTGGACTGGATGCCCCTGCATTATCTGAATCGCAGCCACGAGCGGCGCGTGTTGATGGGCTTGTTCCGCGCGGCTAGCGTCGGTTTGGTCACGCCGCTGCGCGACGGTATGAATCTGGTCGCCAAGGAATACGTGGCGGCGCAGAACCCGGAGAACCCGGGGGTGCTGGTGCTCTCGCGCTTCGCCGGCGCGGCCCATGAACTGAGCGCCGCGTTGATCGTCAACCCGTACGACATCATCGGCATGGCCGAAGCGCTCGACCGCGCCCTGCGTATGCCCTTGTCCGAGCGCAAGGAGCGTTACGAGAGCATGATGCGGGCGATCCGCCGGGCCGATCTGAATGCCTGGCGCGACAGTTTTATACGCGACCTGCGTGGCCCGAGTGCGCGTACCGTGCGCGTGGAGAGAGCTATTCGCGCCGTTTGAAGGTGACTCGCTCGCCACTGCCTCTTGTCAAAGCCGTGCCCGCTTTTTAATGTGCGGCACCAGACAGGAGAGTGAACAAGCATGAGCGATCTGAAACAGCTGTTTGATAACAACGAACGCTGGGCCGCCTCGATCATCGAAGAAGATCCGGATTTCTTTGCCAAACTGGCCCGCCAGCAAGTCCCCGAATACCTATGGATCGGCTGCTCCGATGCGCGCGTGCCGGCCAACGAGATCGTCGGCCTGCTGCCCGGCGATCTGTTCGTCCACCGCAACGTCGCCAACGTGGTGCTGCACACCGACCTCAATTGCCTGTCGGTGATCCAGTACGCGGTCGACGTGCTCAAGGTCAAACATATCCTGGTTACCGGCCACTACGGCTGCGGTGGCGTGCGCGCCTCGATGCAGGATGCCCAGTTCGGCCTGATCGACGGCTGGCTGCGCAGCATCCGCGACCTCTATTACGAACACCGCGAACACCTGGCGCAACTGCCGAGCGAAGAAGAGCGGGTCGACCGCCTCTGCGAACTCAATGTGATCCAGCAGGTGGCCAATGTCAGCCACACCACCATCGTGCAGAACGCCTGGCATCGCGGCCAACCGCTGTCAGTGCACGGCTGCATCTACGGCATCAAGGATGGTCGCTGGAAGAACCTCAACGTCACCGTCAGCAGCTTGGAACAACTACCGCCGCAATACCGCCTGCGCCCGCTCGGCCAGAGCTGAGGGTGACCAGCTCGCGTACGCTCGCCGCCCTCGGGCTGCTGTTGGCGGTGTTTTGCTGGGCCGGCAACGCTTTGGTTGCACGGGCGTTCTCCGGCGAAATACCGCCGTTCGCCCTGTCATTCTGGCGCTGGACCTTGGCCCTGGCCTTGCTGTTGCCGTTCGCCGCGCTACCGCTATGGCGCCATCGCGCGGCCGTGCGACGGGCCGGCTGGCGCTTGCTGGTGCTCGGTGCGCTGGGCATCGCCGGCTACAACTCGCTGCTCTACAGCGCCGCGCAAACCACCGCGGCGATCAATATCACCCTGGTCAACACCTGCCTGCCGCTGATGATCTTTATCGGCGCCGGCCTGCTACTCGGCGAATGGCCGCCGCGGCGCGCCTGGTGGGGGTTGGGGCTGGCCGCGCTGGGCTTGTCGATCCTGATCGGCCAGGGCAGTTGGGCGAAATTGGCCACGCTGTCGTTCAACCGCGGCGACCTGATCATGCTCCTGGCCGTGGCCGACTGGGCGCTGTATTCGCTGCTGCTCAGGCGTTGGGCCAGCTATTTGCTGCCGATACCGGCGTTCTCGTTGCTCGCCGTACTGGTGCTGCTCGGCGTCCCTATGGTGCTGCCGTTCTACCTCTACGAACTGGCCCAGGGCGCCACCTTCGCCATGACCCCGGCCACTCTCGGCGCCATCGGCTACACCGCGGTGTTCGCCTCGCTGGTCGCCTACCTCGCCTGGAACCACGGCATTCGGGTACTCGGCGCCGCCAAAGCGGCACTCAGCAACTACCTGATGCCGGTGTTCACCGCCGTGCTCGGTTGGTTGCTATTGGACGAGGGGTTGCAGGCTTACCATTGGCTCGGCGGCGCGCTGATTCTCGCCGGCCTGCTGCTCGGTACGCAGTTGGCCCAGCGCAACAAATAAATATTCAGGGGCAGTAAGCAGATTTGCGCTCACCGCGAACTGCCCCTTCTCCCTCAAGGGGAGGGCCTGGGTAGGAGAGCGCGATGCTTCTCTCCAGCGATTACAAATAGGGTTCAATCTATTCGTCCAGCTCTTCCGGCTCCTTGCGCGTCGGCCGGTACATATCCGGCTCTATCTCTGAGCCCGGATCTTCATTGCCCGGATCATTGATCGGGTCCGATTCCGGCTCCTGCTCCGGATCCTGAGCGCCTTGCGGATAAATACTCATCGCGATGCTCCTTCGGCAGATATGTATGGCGGCGGATGACATTTCATTTAGAGACGCCGACGCCGGGGGATGTTCCGAAGCGGCTCTATCGAGCATCGCCAGTGTGCCCGGCAGCCGCGGCCGGTATGTTCAACACTGCACCTGGCGCCCGCGAAAACGCCGCCGGTACTCCGCCGGCGACTGTTTGACCAGGCGCTTGAACAGCGTGCTGAAGGTGCCCACGTCCTGATAACCAACCCGCTCGGTCACCTGGGCAACGCTCAAACCCGTCGACTCCAAGAGAATTTTGGCCTGACCGATGCGCGCGCCTTGCAGGTAGGCCAGCGGCGATTCGCCGGTTTCCTCCTTGACCCGCCGGAGCAGGGTGCGGCCGCTGATATGAAAAGCCGCGGCCAGCCGTTGCAAGTCATAGGGTTCGCTCAAACGCTGCCGCAACCAGGCATGCACGGCCTGGGAAAAGCTGGCCGGTGGCTTTTCCAGCATGCGCGTATCAACGAAGCCGGCCTGGCTGTCGCGCTGATCCAGCAGCGCCATCCGTGCCACCGCTCGCGCGACTTCGGCGCTGGCGGTCTGGCGGATCAGCTGCATCGCCAAGTCGAAGGCGGCGCTGAACGAGCCGCTGGTCGAAACGCCGCCATCCTCGACCAACAACGCGGTCGACTCGACCTTCGCCGCCGGAAAGCGCCGCGCCAGATCAGCGGCGAATAGCCACGAAGTGGTGGCCCGGCGCCCATCCAGCAACCCGGCATCGCCGAGCAGAAAAGCACCGACGCACACCGAGGCCACCGGAATGCCTTTGGCGAATATTCGCTCGATATAGGCCACCTCCCGAGCCAGACCGGGGAAGGGCTCCAGGGTTGCCTGACGGTCCCCGAAATCCATGCCCGGCACCACCAGCAGGTCCATGCTGCGCCCGGCTTTTTCGGTACCCAGGGAAAAGCCGCCGGCGGTGACGATCTGCCCGCCCTTGAGGCTGACCAGCGTCACCTCGAACAACGGCGGGGTAGTGTGAGCCAGCGCCTGAGCAATCCGATTGGCCAGCAACAGGGTGTCGGAGAGGCCGAAAATCTCCATGGCCATACAGCCGGGGTAAGCCAAGAGGGCGATTCGTTTAGGGCTCATGGACGGATTCGGACGGCAGTCGGTTTTGGCGATATTGCCATGTTTTTGTTCGTTATCGCCGATGTTTTTCAATGTCATGGCCGGGGCAGAATTCAGCTGCGTGACTCTTCTTGAATGGAAAAAGCCGATGGAACACTCACTACTGGCCGTGCTGCTGTATGCGACCTGGACGCTCCTGTTGCTGGGCGGCATCGCCTTGCTGCGGATCAGCGTGGCACTGGCCGGCAAGCGCGCGGTCAATGCTTTTGCGGTATCCGGCGAAGACGTTTCGCCATTCTCCGCGCGCCTTTGCCGGGCCCATGCCAATTGCTACGAAAACCTGCCGATTTTCGCCAGCCTGGTACTGCTCGCCGCGGCCAGCGGCAACGCCGCGATCACCGCGCCGCTGGCGTTGTGGGCCGTGGCCGCGCGGGTCGGTCAATCGACGGTGCATCTGTTCTCCACCAGCGTTGCAGCGGTGCAATTGCGTTTTCTGTTCTTTCTCGTCCTCTGGTCGATTCAGGCCTGGTGGGCGGCCCACTTGATCGGAGCCCTGCTATGAATCGCCATGTCGGTAGCTTGCACTGGGCGGCGCGGACCAATGGAGCCTTGCGCCGACAGGACCGCCTGCACCTGATCGGCCAGGTCCTGCTGACGCGCCTCGGCCAACTGCCGGAGCGCGTGCGTCTGCAACTGGGTTTCGGCGATGGCGCGGCGGCGCGCATCGACCTGACGACCATTCGCCTGCCGGATTCGCCCGACGCGCTGCGTGCCAGCGAACACTGCCAACAGCTCAGCGCGCCCTGGCTGTTCAACCACTGCCTGCGCACCTATGTCTGGGCCGCGTTACTCGCCCAGGTCGACAACATTAAGTTCGACCCCGAGCTGCTGTTCGTCGCCAGCGCCCTGCATGACCTGGGTTTAACCGCCGCGCATTCCTGCCAGGAACCCGGCTGCGTCTGCTTCGCCGTCGAAGGCGCGCGGGCCGCCCAGCGCTTCGCCACGCAACTGGGTTGGGAGGCGGAACGCAGCGAGCGGTTGGCGGAGGCGATTGCCCTGCACCTGAACGTACGCGTCGACCTGGGACAGGGCGCCGAAGCACATCTGCTGCACGAAGGCGCCGCCCTCGACGTGATAGGCGCGCGCATCCGCCAGTTGGGCCCAAACGCCATCGCAACCACCCTCGAGCGCTACCCGCGACTGGATATCAAAAGCGAACTGGTTCCCGCGATAAAACAGCAGGCGCACCAACACCCCAAGTCTCGCGCGGCATTTCTGGTCGCCCTCGGGTTCAGCCGCATGATTCGCGCCACGCGGCTGGGGGAATAAGCCGGGCTACGCGCGCGATAAAGCGATTCCCTGCTTCTGCCGTACTCGAACCGCGTCCGATATCGATGCGCTTGGCGCTGACTACGATAAAGCCAGTCGGCGATTTGCACTTATGCACTACTGGGATAAACCGCGCTGGCCCTGTCGTAGTTATATAGCGACTTTATAGTTGTCGATATAGTCAGTTTTTATAGTTGGAAATCAACGGAGTCGCTACTTGTAAGTCTTTGCGCGATATTGTCCGAAAATCGACAGTCGGATTAGTCAACAAGGCCCGCCAACATTTAGTTGTGGGACGCGATGCCCATGCGGGTTGGTGGCTTATCTGCTGACACCAAGTCTGGCAAATACCTGGACTATGCCGAGTTCCTTAAGGGTTGCAATGCCTCCTGCCAGTTCAAACTGGTGCTCTGCGACAGCGCGATAGCCGAGGAGGATATCGCCGATGCTGCGGCTGTCGAGGCGCCACTCGACGACATGGCGATCATCCCGTTCTCCTCCGGCAGCACCGGCTTTCCCAAGGGCATGGTGGTTACCCAGTCGCGCAACTTTTCCCGAATTTTCATCGGGCTACGGACTGGCTCAAGGCATCGATTTTTCGTAAGCCCCCAGGTCGCAGCCCGGCACCCCATCGCCGTCGCTGTCGAGCGGTCGTGGTTGGCGACGTTGGTCGTGGCTGCTGCAAGAACCGATTCCGACATCCAGCGCCAGACTGCCCGGGCGCAACGCCATGGTTTGGGTAAAGCCGCCATTGTCTGCCAGCGGCTCGAGCAAATGAGTGAAAACGCGTTCGGCGGTTTCGTGGATATCCGCGGTGCAGGTGCTGGTCGGCGAGCTGGTCAGCAGGCCGATCGCGCGATAGTGCGAGCTGGGTCCGGAAGTGACGCAGTCGAACGGCTGGTCGATATCGTAAGGATCGTAGTTGGCGACGATCAGGCTGTTGCGGATCAGCACCTTGCCTCTGTTGGCCAAGCCCGCTCCGCTGCTCTGGGCGATAGTGACGTTGATCAGCGTGGCGCTTGGCAGCGGCTCGCTGGGGGACTCGACATAGCCGTTGTAGAGGGCACCCCAGTTTTTGCTCAGGGTGCTGTTGGCGAGCGTCAGCGTGCCACTGCCGGTGTTGAAGATGGCGCCACCGTTACCCAACTCCGCGTGACTGTTGGAGGTGAACAGGCTGCGCGCGATATCGGCCGTAGCCAGGTTGTAGAGTGCGCCGCCATGCCCTCTGTCGCCTTGATCGTCGGCACTATTGCGGTCAAAGTGGCTATCGCGCACCAGCAGTGCGCCGGTATTGAAGATTGCGCCGCCGCGTCCCAGATTGTTGTTGTAATACAGCCCCAACGCCTTGCCGAGCTGAAACGTCGAGGCATAGATCGCCGCGCTGCCGTAATTGGCGATGGCGCCGCCCTGGCCCCAGTCGAATGCTTCGGCAAGCGGTGGCGGGCTGGCAATCGAGTGAGGTGTGGCGGTCTGGTTGTTGGCCAGCAGTACCTGGCGTAACAGCAACTCGCCATGATTCTCCAGCGCGCCGCCGTTGCGCCCGGAGTGGCCGTTCTCCAGGCTCAGGCGCAGCAAGGTTAAATTTGCCCCGGAGAGCACCTCGAACAAACGGCTCTCGACTTGCGCGATGATCCGCGTGCGCTGTTCGCCGCTGCCCTGAATGATCAACTGACCCAGCACATCGAAATCGCCATCGAGGTTGCCGTCCTCGTCGCCGGCAAAACCGTTGGCGTCCGGCAGGCTCGGCCGGCTGAGTACATAATCGCCGGGCGCCAGCAGAATATGCTGCGGCCCGCCCGCCTGGTTGGCCACCGCAATCGCATCGCGCAGCGAACAATGGGCATTGCAGGCACCATCGAATTCGTCGGCGGTCAGGGTGACCTGCAACGGCTCGCTGGCGAAAGCGCTGGCCGCCGTGAGTAGTCCGCAAAAAGCCGTTATCCGGCCGCTGAGAGCAAGGCTCATGATGAAACTCCTTGTACGGGATAAACGACGGACGTGACAGGCAACACAAAGCGCCGCTGTCCTGACATTCCAACGGTCATCCATACAACGCTGGATACGACCGTGTTTGCGCCGCTGGTATGGCGCTCAGAGGTGGAGTACGGGAGTGATGCGGAGTTCATTCGCCCAGATGGACGCCGGACGAAAGGAGCCAAGCGGCCGTGCAGGGTATTGGGGCTAGTGTCGCATCAACCATGATATGTCGGTTAATCGTGGTCTCACCCATTGACTGCAATCCCCGGGTGGGTTACGCGGCGCGCCACGATGGCGGTGTCTGATCGTTTGGAGCTGGCGCCGCTAATCTACGCGGCCCGACCCACCCTACAGTGGTCCGACATTTCAACGTTGTCGTTACATTAGGGTTGCCGCGCTTGCAGCTGAATTAACCAAGGCTCTAGGCGTTTGCCGAAGGCGACTTGCGCATTGAACACCTTGCTTTGACGCGCATAGGGCCGACCTGGTTGTTCTTGCTGTCGCGGCAGTTGCTTGAAGGCGGCATGCCAGCGTTGCGGCAGTTGAATGCTGTGCGCCCCAGGGATATCGGCATGGCCGCCGAGCTGCCAGCGCCAGCGTTGCTCCTGGGGGCGGTTATCGGGGCCTTTGCCTGTCCAATCGATAGATTCACTGTGGGCGGACACTCGCACCTTGCCGCGCATGATGGCGTAGCGCTGACGGTCGGGGTAACGCGTGCGCAGGCTGTGCCGGTCCAGTCCGGCATCGACGATAAACAAGCGGCTGGCGCTATGTTGTTCATTGGCAAGTGCCTTACGGGCCTCTTCCTGCTCGCGTTGGAGTTTTTCGTTGGTGGGTGCCAGCTCATGCAGCTGGTTGCTGGTTTCATAGTGCTTCTGCGCTCGTTTCAGTTCGCGCTGATAGCTCGGGCCATCGAGTTCCAGTACCAACAGGACGTCGCGATCCAGCTGGCGCCGATAACGCTCCACGCTGTCTTCGTTCAATTCACTTGGCACGGCGAAACCCAGTTCGGCCATCTTTTCGGCGTTGAGGCGGATATAGCTATTGTCGTCTGCCTCGCTGCGCGGCCAGCGATAGTCCAGGCGCAGGGCGATGCCGTTGTTTTCATTGCGCCAGCGCCAGTAGGAGTAGCTATCGCTAAGCTCGCGCTCGGACAGTTGCAGGCGACTGTCGGCGGGTTCGCTACGGTTCCAGGCGACGCCGGCGAGGGCAATGGTATTGATCAGCACAATCAGGCCTAGGCCCGAGACGAGGGAGTGGCGGCGTGTCCAGTTCATTGGGCGTTACCTCCGAACAGGCCATGGCCACTGCGTAGGCGGCGCAATATCAGCAGGATCAATACCGCAGTCAGCCCCAGTACCAAGAAGAACAGGTACTTGGGCATGCTCTCCCACCACCAGTCGAACAGCTTGGTATAGAGGAAGATCACAAAGAAGGTCAGCCCGGTATTCACCACATCCGGCCAGTCGCGGCGCACGCCGAGCCAGATGATCGCAGCCGCAACGCCGAAACCGAGCAGTTGGTAAACGGCCTCGATACGGCCTCTCGGGTAGTCGAGATAACTGCCAGCGCCCCAATGCGCCAGCACCAGCATGGGCAGGAACAACGCCAGCAGGCCGAACACCCGGTAGATCACACTGAAACCATCGAAGCGACGTTGGTCGATCAACAGCGGCACGACGAAGATCAGCAAGGCCGCGGGGAAGAAGTTCTCCGGGCGCTGACCAAAACCGAGCCAGTAGATCCCTCCCCAGGTGCCCACGCGCGCGGCGATAAACGCCAGCAGGCAGAGGATACCGGCGGCCAACAACAGCCGCGCACCGCAAACATAGGCCAGCAACAGCGCATAAGCCGCCCAGGGCAGCAGGGCCTTGTCGGAAGGGGTGATATTGAAGATCTGCCCGAGCATCACGATGTTCAGCACAAAACAGGTGAACGCCACCAGCGCCGCCAGCTTGCTGAAATAACCCGAACTGTCGCGGCCCTGCACCCAGAGCGTCAGGCAGAACGACGAGATGCTCGCGGCGAGCAGAATCGCCACCTGACTGACCTCGCCGAACAGCCCCCAAAATTGATAGAAAAGAAAGAACACACTGGCCGCCAACACCAACGCGCCGAGAAACGAAGCAATCCGCATCCCCAGCGACAACTGCCGGGCGTGCGGGTTGTGGTCGATATCGAAAGCGGCGAGATAACCCTGCAGCAACTGCTGCTGATGACGATGCAGGCTGGCGCGCTGCCCCTCGCTCAACTGCAACACCTGCTCCGCCTCCAGGCGCGCAAGTTCGCGGTTGAATACGCCGATATCGTCGGCGCGTTGCTGGGCATCACTGCGGTTTAACGTCGGCATGGCAATCCTTGCGGGCGCGTCGGGTTGATGGGTGCCACTTTAGCCACAAAGGCAGGGCTTTGGGGGGAGTTGGTTGGCGTAATCCACTGACGGGGATTCACAGGCCTATTACGACTTGCCAGTAGACCCTGTGGTCTAGGCCAAGGTCTTTGTACGGTTATCGAGCGCCCGTTGTAGTCACAAATCGCAGACAACAAAAAAGGACTTAGCTTTCGCTAAACCCTTGTTTTGTTTGGTGGCTAGGCAGGAACTTGGATCCAGGCCCGAGCATTATGACTCGCTTGAGGATGGTGTGAGCCTGAGTTGCCCATAAAGCGGGGCTCCAGCAGGCCCTAGACCTCATCGAAACAGAACTTTCCAGAAAAATGGCTCGATGTAGTCATCTTTGTCTTTGTCGGATGACAGCCGGCTCATGCTTGGTCAGAATCGGGTATGCGCTTAAGCGAGCGGGTATGGTTAGACGCCCTTCCCAGGCTTGGGTATCAATAGTGTCTCGATTGGAACGAAAGGCATGTCTTCTAATATCTATAAGATCCAGATTGTTGTAGCGCGGAATAAAAATTTAGATCAGCAGTTCGTAGATTCTCTTAAGGCATGCGTAGCGTCTGGAGGTGGGATTAGTGACTCCCCCGATCTACTTGCTGTTTTCCAGCCTTGGGCCGAGGCTGTACTGCTTTCGTTTGCAGAGCTAAAGAATGGCATAGAAATCGCGTTGGATTGTAGCTCTGCCTCTATGTGGTCCCACGATATTCTAGAGGCTATCGTTCAGCGCGGTGCGGGCTTTGTAGGTGTTGAGGCCTATTATGATCAGGTCGATGCCGAGCAAGCCTTTTATTACAAAGGGCTAGATCGAATTTCTAATAGCGAATTTCCTGCTATTAAGTACGGTGATCTTGAGCGGGAGATAGAAGCCCTTTTCAAAAAAGGAAAAGATAAAGAATTGGTCAAGAGAGTGAAGGACGGTCTCAATCCAAACTTGATGGTTGAGGGTGATCCATTGCTTCAATTAAGCATTGAATATCAGCTGTCCCGTTTGCCTTATGCGTTGCTTGATGCGGGTGCTAATTTTAAAGTGACAGTCGCAAAAGGGCAGGGTGCTAATGTTTTCTCAATGATACTTTTTCGGCATGGGGAAATTGGGCGTACAAAGCTTATTGATGCCTTGGTTAAAGATGGATTTGATATTAATGAGAAAGGTTTTCCTGGAACTCCACTTATGCATGTTGCCAGTTTCGCTGCGTCTAATGAAGATGCCTTGCCTTTGCTGGATTTGACTTTGCACTTGGGGGCGGATGTGAATGCTCATATATATGAAGGCGAGGATATGGCCCTGCCGGGAAGTCTGCTTTTCAATACGACCAGGTATCGTGGGCCATACCAGCCGCAGGTACATGAGAGGCTCGTTGCCGCAGGAGCAAAGGTTGTCCCGGCAAGCAAACTTTCCGAAAAGGACAAGGCTCAGCGTCTTATTGATCGTGAGCCTGCGGCGGAAACCGTTGCAGAACTGGCGGCGACAGGCTTCGACTTTAATGTGATTATTGATCGGCACCCTTTAATATTTTCCGCACTTGCTACAGATCTAAAGTTAGCTCTTCAGGTATTAAACTACCTAGAAGTTGAACAGTACGTTGAGAACGCGCCAGTGAGGCTTCTAGGCGAGCTCTACAGGAATCTCATTTATAATGGCGGTGATCGAGCGGATGCTGAGGAAGTCCTCCAGCGCCTTGAAAAGGCAGGGCTTAAGCCTAACAGTGATGCAGCTGATCGCGAATATGGCGCGAGTATTTGCGATTACTTTTCAATTGGCGCTCTTCCCGATAGGCCTATGCCAAAGGCGGGGGAATTGCCAGCCCCCTATTCAATTGTTGATGTCGTGAAGGCCATGGGGCTCGGCGACTATCGCTGGGCTTGATTTAGTTCCCGGGAGTCTTAGCGTGACAGCCTAGGCTCTCGGGATCATGAATCGCTTGAGGGTGCCATAGTGAACCTTGATAGCCCATAAAACGGGGCTTTCATCTTGCCTTCGCCCTCGCCAAAACAGAGCTTTCCAGAAAAAGCTGGCGATGTAGTCTTCTATAGTCTTTACCTTCTCTCCCTTGTAACGCTAACCTTGTGATGGCATTTTGCCTTGGGGATATATGTTTTGAACATACAACGAGATTTTCTATATCAATCTATAGCAGATGTACAAGCGACCATTAGGGCTGTTGATGTCAAGATTGGCTTCATGTTTATTGTGTTGTTTCTACCCTTGTCTGCTCTAGATCAGATATATGCTGTTTCTAATTTTCTTTATGGTAAGTCTAATTTCTATTCTTTATTAGTCGTTCTGCTTCTGCTCTTGTGGTTGTTTTCATTTTACTTTCTTATTAAGAGTGTCGTTGCTTTCTCCTCTCCTGCCCACCATGTTTCTGGAGCTGAAACCCTTCGGGGAGTATTTTATGATTCTAGTTTGTATCGTCTAGGGCTTATTGATGCTTTTTCAAATTACCCAATAAAATCTGTTCGCACGGTAGATGAAACCTTGCTAATTGTTCCTGTTGATGAACAGTCTTTGTTGCGGGAGTTGGTTTTTGAGAAAATGAAGTTGGTTTATATTCGTGATGTGAAAATCTATCGGTCTTCTCTGTGTATCCT
The DNA here is from genome assembly GCF_946885885.1 of uncultured Pseudomonas sp. The sequence goes on along the minus strand of NZ_CAMPHN010000027.1, from coordinate 21,016 downwards.
TCTTTCTTTTTTTTGGCTTCTTGGGGGCATTTCCCTTTGGGTTCTTCACAAGATATTGGGGGCGTAATTTGTTTACTTCTATTCAAGAGCAACAGCTTCGGGCTTTGATTTCCCGTTCACTTGATCAGGCAGAGCGGCATTGGCGTGATGGTGGTTATCAGCTAGTAGCTAAAGCTACATTTGATTCTTTGATATTTAATGAGGCTATAAGATCTGAGTGCTCAAATATTCCAGGCCATCAAGATGTTAGAGAGGGAGAAACCGTTATTGATGAGTTTGTTGCTTTTGTCGCTGATATGAGAGATTCAACAAAGCACCTTATGTGCGAAATTAGTTCTAAAATTTCTAGTGTCAGTACACTGCAGCGTGTTTTTTATGAGACTTCGGCCCTTCTCCCCGCTATTGCTCTTACAGTTAGTTTTGAGGAGGGTAGTGTTACAGAGTATCTGGGTGATGGTGTCTTGGCCCTTTTCAAAGTTGATAAGAATAAGAGGGAGGCCTCTATTTACTCTACGCATGCTGCTGCAAGGAATGTTGTTGGGCCAATGCGCGATATTTTAAATGAGATACTTTTTGAGCGTTATAAGCTTCCGGATATCGATCTTGGTGTTGGGTTGGCCTTCAGTAAAGCAATTGTCTCATTGATAGGTCTTCCTTCCTCTAGACATCCCAAGGTTTTTGGGGAGTGCGTTTATCGTGCAACAAAATTATCTAGTGGGCGCAATGAGATTTATGTTGATACTCAGGTTAGATGTATTTGGCCTACGGCAAAAGGCGGTGTGATTGTGTTTAGTAAGAAAAATTTGAAAGGGGTAGATGGACATTTGGTTGGACGCAGTGCATAAATTTTCATTGTGTGTCTTTAGTGATCACAACGATATTCGGTGACAGACCACTGAGGCGCTTAAGCAAGGCTGCGTGGCGTACCGAAGCCGCACCACGGGCCGCGAGGCCGACGCCGCCGGTGAATACCACCAGCAGTGCGGCCAGCACCAGTTCGAATACCGCACCGCCGCCGAACTCGGCCACTTCCTCGACGTTCTGCGCTTTGGCGTAGTTCACGGCGAAACTGCCGAGCAGTTGTTTGCTAGCAGGCCGTTGAAAAACTACCTGCGTTGGCAATACTGCGTTAAAAACAGCCTCAAAATGCTCATTTACAGCACGTAAACTCCGCTTTTTCGGCTGTTTTTGCCTTGTCTTGCCTGCCTCGCCTACGTTTTTCAACAGCCTGCTAGGGCCGTCCTTATAGATAAAACAGGCGGCTTCGTAGGCTTGGGCGATTTGTTCGCGGCTTATGCTGCTGGGGTCGAAGCCCAGGGCCTCGACCAGTTCCTGGTGTTGCGCCTGTGAATAGTTCTGCAGGAGGTCGTCGTACCAGCTTCCCTGTGGCGAGACCTTGGCCTTCCAGGCGCTGGCCAGCATATTCCAGGCGTGGTTATAAGGGTTTACCAGGTCGGACATTTCCTTGATCGACTTGAGCAAGCCCCAGGCGCCGAGGAAGAAGCCTTTGCCGAAGGCGAAGCGGATATGAAAGTAATTGGAGAGGCCGCTACGCTGTTCTTGGGTCTTGCGTAGCTGATCGGCTTCGGCGCGTTCAGCGCTGAGGATTTCATCCAGCGTCGCTTGCCGCTCTGTACGTGCGCTGGCGACGGCCGTGTCGACGTCGGTATTGGCTAGCAACTGCACCTGATAGCAACTGGCTTGCAGGTTCTGGATAAAACCGCCCCGCGCGTCCAGCCCACCTTGAATGGACGAACCCTGGTCGGGGGCCAGCAAGTAGGGCGTATTTGTTGGGAGAAGTTCGCCGTTATCCCAGATAAAACGCATGCCCACCAAGCATTCGGATTTGGCTTGGCTCGATGCTTCCAGCGGGCGCGGGGCTTGTTGGTCGAAATTGCCGTTGTAGGGCGACGGCGGGGATTCTTTCTTGACGTTGCGGTCGTTGGGTACGTAGCCACTCATTGTTTACGGTTCCGTCCGTGTGTTGCGTCATGGCTGATGCGCAGCCAGGTTGTGAGCGTCGAGCGGCGATGCTAGCCGAAGACCTATGTGCAAAAGTTTGCGCAGTGGGTTGGCGGGGTGTGTCTTTGCGATGAGCATCACGAAATATTCCGAGGAATTTCCGCCGGCGCATTGGCTCGCATCTATCCCGCAGCGGTAGTACCAGCCTTGTGGGTGTATATAGAGAGCCCCTGCCGGTAAGCTCAGGGCACCCGATGATTGCCAGCGACTGTATGCGGAGGATCTATGGCCTGCATCACTATCCGAAATCTGGACGCCGATCTTAAGGCTCGGCTAAAAAGCCGTGCCGCAAGCCATGGCCGTTCGATGGCTGAAGAGGCGAGGGTGATAATTCGCGATGCGCTGACCCAGCAGAACAAGCCCGGTGGCCTGGGTAGTCGCATTCATGCGCGATTCGCTGCTATCGGTGGTGTCGATCTTGAGCTGCTGAGTCGCCAAGGCTCATAACCAAAAGGAAACCGCGCAATGGTTACTGACGGAATGCGTCCAATACATCCGGGCGAGGTGCTACGGGAGGAGTTCCTGAAACCACTGCAGATTACCCCGACAGCGTTAGCCGCCGCTCTGCATGTTTATGAGCCAAGGGTGGGTGGCCTTGTGTCGGAACGCCTCGGCATCACTGCGGACATGGCTATCCGTTTGGGGCGCTACTTCAATACGTCGGCAGGGTTCTGGGTGAATCTGCAAAGCACCTACGGATTGTCCGTTGCCACTGCTGTTAGCGGCGATGCTATCGAGCGAGGGATCAAGCCGCTCTCGGATCCTTGATGGGACAAATCGCAGGCAGCAAAAAAGGGCTTAGCTTTCGCTAAACCCTTTTTGTTTGGTTATAGGGTTATCACTTATGCGGGTCGCACGAGGTCTGCCATAAATTGTCCGAGCTCTGGAGGCGACATAAGCAAAGTTTCGATCACTCCCAATACACCTTTTTCCTCCTTGCTGATCTTGCTACCAAAACCTAGGAAACCGCCGCCGGATGATGAGGCGACCGCAGTGCCAAACGCCATCAGGTCTTTCTTGAAACCTTCAGCTGGCGCCTCCTCAGTATTTTTGGCCAGTAACGTGTTGATGTCTGCGAAGTACTGCGCGGCGTTGAACTCGCCACCTGCGAATCGGGTGAGAAAGTCGGCAAGTAATTCTTGGCCCTGTGGCGCGCTGGGCGTCAGCTCACTCATGACCCGCTGCATTAAAATGCTGGGGTATTTGCCTGACTCCTTAAACAGCTCTCCGAATGCTTTAACTTCTTTCTTATCAATCTCACCGTCGGCGCTTGCCACCATGAAGAACACCGCAAGTGGAGCATCGCGAAGTTTCGCCCACTCTTCAGAAGAAAACCCCGAAAATCCAGACATGCTTGTTGGTTGCGCCTGAGACTGCGCGTTCCATAGCGGAGCCGCTTCAGTGTGCTCGTCGCGGCCTTCGAAGAACGCATCCATTAATGGCTGCAGCTCACTCACTTCCATGTTAGTGAGGCCAAGCACTTTCGGTTTGAACACAGCAAAACCTTCGTTGGCCAGGGCATGCCGGTAAGGAATGGCCATTTTCAGCTCGCGCTTCGGCTCGTCGTATGTGCAGATGTTGAGTAACAAGGCATCGACCTTCCCCACGTCTGGCAGGGTGATAAATGCATCGACGGCCCAAGTACTCCCCTTTGCCTGCCAAGGGTTTTCGTCATACATTTTTTGCCCTTCGGCCATCGCTTCTTCAGCGCTAGCAGAAGCCACGCGGACCATCCGCGTCTTGCCATCATCACTCAAGTACCCATAGATCGGGATCAGCAGCTCGCCATCGCTAACACTGAGCACTGCATGCGCGGCCACGCGGCCTGCCATCTTGAAGGTTTCTTGCATTTCTACGTCCTTATAAAAACTAGAATGCAGCTGAGGGGGGTTAGGCACAGCTCTGCTAACTGCAAAGTGCGCTTCGGTATGGAAGATCGCTTAATTCTTCTCTAGCTGCAAGATATAGCTAGTACGTCACACTGATCGGTTTAACCCACACTCCCAAACCTATTTACTGACCTTAGGTTTTTGATGGGGCAAGAAAGGGACTCTTGTGGGACACCCAGAAAACAAAAAAGGGCTTAGCTTTCGCTAAACCCTTGTTTTGTTTGGTGGCTACGCAGGGACTTGAACCCCGGACCCCAGCATTATGAATGCTATGCTCTAACCAGCTGAGCTACGTAGCCGAGTGGCGCGCATTTTCCGCGCAGGGGCAGGGGCTGTCAAGCCTTGGGGGCGATAATTTTTACGAACTTTCAATTGCTTAGCGGGGCGCGGTTTGGGTGCGTGGCGCGCTGCCGGGCTTGGGGCGGGCCGTGCCGCCAGCCGGGCGGAGTATCGCCGGCAAGCTGGCTCTCACCAGGCGCTGCGGTGCTAGCGCTTGCTGTGCTTCCGGCGATTTCCCCGAGCATGCTTCTGGCTTAGACTGCTGCGACTATTACGCAAGGAGTGCACTATGCGGCGTAAGCCAACACGTGATTGCCGTTCGATGTTGATGCTGGTCGTGCTGGTGTGTGCCACGCCATTGCGGGCCGAAGATCCCCTCTTATCTACCGATATCGATACCCAGGCCGCCGCTTCCGAGCGCCAGGCGCGCGGGGTGTTGCGCGCGCGCGATCAGGCGGTGCTGGCCAGCGAGTTGGCGGGAAGGATCGTCGAGATGCCGTTTGCCGAAGGTCAGCATTTTAGTAAGGGCGAGGTGCTGGTGCGCTTCGACTGCGGCGCCTATCAGGCCCAGTTGAATGCGGTGCAGGCGGCGGCGCGGGCGGCGCGTGAGGAGTTGGCGCACAAGAAGCAGCTGGCGGCGCTGAATTCGGTCGGTCGTTTCGAGGTCAATCTGGCCGAGGCGCGCCGTGCGCAAGCGGAGGCCGAGGCGCAGGTGTACAGCGTGCAGGTCAAGCGTTGCAGCGTCACCGCGCCGTTCGACGGCCAGGTGGTGCAGCGTCGCGTTCAGCCCCATGAGAGCGTGGCGACTGGCACGCCGATGTTGGAGGTGGTGGATAACCGTACCCTGGAAATCCATCTGCTGGTGCCTTCGCGCTGGCTGGCTACGCTCAAGCCCGGCCAGCACTTTACCTTCGTGCCCGATGAAACCGGCCAACCCTTGCAGGCCGAGATCAAACGCCTGGGCGCGCGCATCGATGAGGGTAGCCAGACGCTGCTGTTGATCGCCACGCTGCCGGCGGACGCCAAGGGTTTGCTGGCCGGGATGAGCGGCAGCGCGCAGTTCGAGGGCATGCCATGACCGCAGCGCAGCCAAACCCGTCCGAGCGGCTGTTTGCCCAGTTTCTCGGCCTCGAACGCCAGGCCCGCGCGGCTCGCGATATCGACAGCCTGGCCTATGCCTTGGTCAATGATGCCCAGGCGCTGTTCGGCTATCGCCATGCGGCGTTGTTGATCGCCGGGCGGGTGCGCGCGCTGACCGGTATCAGCGTGGTCGAGGCCCATGCGCCTTTTGTCGCTTTTGTCGAGAACGCCGCCGGCCAGTTGCTCGCGCAGAAACGTTTGGATAAGCCCCAAGTGGTGACTGCCGACTCATTGAGCGCGCAGAGCCAGGCCGATTGGCAAAGCCTGTCGACGGGGGCGGTGTTCTGGCTGCCATTGCTCGACCGTCAGCAAAACCCTTACGGCGGTTTGTGGATCGCCCGCGAGCAGCCTTGGAGCAGTGCCGAACAGGCCCTGTTGGAGCAGCTCGGCGATTGTTACAGCCACGCATGGCAGGCGCTGCAACCGCGCAAACCCTGGCGGCTGCGCTGGCCGCGGCGCAAGGTCGCGATTGCTGTGGTCGTGCTGCTGGCGCTGTTGCTGCTGCCGGTGCGCCAGTCGGTGTTGGCGCCGGCCGAGGTGGTGCCGCTCGATGGCCAGGTGGTGGCCGCGCCGCTGGATGGGGTGATCGCCGAGTTTCTGGTCAAACCCAATCAGAATGTGAAAAAGGGCGATGTGCTGGTGCGCTTCGATGCCACCAGCATCAAGGCCCAGGCGGATGTCGCCGAGCGCAGTTTGCAGGTCGCCGAAGCCGAACTGCGTGCAAATGCCCAACGGGCGTTCAGCGATGCCGAGTCGGGTGCGCGCATCGATCTGTTTACCGCCCGTGTGGCGCAGAAGCGCGCCGAGCGCGACTATGCCAGCGAGCTTCTGGCGCGTACCGAGGTCAAGGCCGAGCGCGACGGCATCGCGGTATTCGCCGACGCCCAGCGCTGGACCGGCCTGCCGGTGCAGACCGGCGAACGCTTGATGGTGATAGCCGACCCGCGTCAGGCGGAACTGCGTATCGATCTGGCGGTGGCCGATGTGCTGGCCTTCGAGCCGGGCGGCGAAGTGGCGCTGTTTCTCGATAGCGATCCCTTGCACCGGCATGGCGCCCGGTTGCAGCGTCTGGCTTATGAGGCGCAAGCCGTTGCCGGCGGCCAGTTGGCCTATCGCTTGGATGCCGAATTCGATGAGGCGCCGCCGCGCATCGGCCTGCGCGGTACCGCCAAGCTCTATGGCGAGCGCGGCCCGTTGGCGCTCTATCTGTTGCGCCGGCCTTTGGCGGCGTTGCGTCAGACGGTGGGGCTGTAGATGCGGTTGCCAGCGCTTCGCCCCGATCTGCAGTTGTCCGCCGCCGCCCCGGCGCTGGACGGTGCGCCGCAATGGACCCTGGCCGACCCCCTGCGTGGGCGTTACTTCAAGCTCGGCGCCGCGGCCATGCGCCTGTTGCGGCATTGGGCGTCGGGCGATGCTGGGCAGGTGTTGCGCGCCGCCAATACGGAGCCCGGCCAACCTCTGGGGGAGGCGGATGTCGAGGAGATGCTGCGCTTTTTGCGCGGCCATGACCTGATCGTCGCCCAGGATGCCGAACAGCGCGGCAGCTTCGCGACCAAGGCGGCGTCGCAACGGCAGGGCTTCTGGAAGGCTCTGCTGCACCAGTACCTGTTCTTCCGCATCCCGCTGTGGCGGCCGGATGCCTTTCTTGATCGCACCTGGCCCTGGCTCAGGCGCTATGGCCCCGGCCTGCTGCGCTACGGTCTGCCAGTGTTGCTGGCCTTCGGGGTGTTTCTGGTGGTGCGCGATTGGCAGCGCTTTACCGCCACCTTTCCCCATCTATTCAGCCTGGGCGGTGCGCTTTCCTTCGCCATTGCCCTGACGTTCGCCAAGCTCTGCCATGAATTCGGCCATGCCTATATGGCCAAGCGTGCCGGCTGCCGGGTGCAGAGCATGGGCCTGGCGTTTATGGTGCTGTTCCCGCTGTTCTATACCGATGTCAGCGATGCCTGGCGGGTCAATGATCGGCGCTCGCGGTTGCTGATCGGTGCCGGCGGCGTGTTGGCTGAGTTGCTGCTGGCCTGCATCGCGCTGCTGGCCTGGTCGCTGTTGCCGGATGGGCCGCTGCGCAGCGCCGCCTTTATGCTGGCCAGCGCTACCTGGATCACTACTGTGGTGATCAACCTCAACCCTTTTATGCGCTTCGACGGCTACTTCCTGCTCAGCGATTTTTGGGAAGTGGAGAACTTGCAGTCGCGTGCTTTCGCCCTGTGTCGCTGGCGTATGCGCGAGGCGCTGTTCCGTTACGGTGAGGCTCCGCCGGAGCCCTGGCCGCCGGCCTTGCGCCGCAAGTTGCTGATCTGGGGCTATGGCGCCTGGTTATGGCGTGCGGCCTTGTTTATCGGTATTGCCGTGGCGGTGTACTACATGTTCTTCAAGCTGCTGGGCGTGTTCCTGATGTTGGTGGAACTGGCCTGGTTTATCGGCCTGCCGATATGGCGCGAACTGAAGGAGTGGTGGCTAAGACGGCAGCGGGCGCAACCGGTGCGTGCCTTGCTGGTCGGTTTTACGCTGCTTGGCTTGCTGGCGGTGTTGCTGGTGCCATGGCGCAGTGCCGTGGAGGTGCCGGCGATGTTGGAGGCGAGCCGCGTTAGTGCGCTGCATGCGCCACTGGCGGCGCGGCTTAAACAGTTGCATGCGAGCAACGGCCAGGTGGTACGCAACGGCGACCTGCTGTTGGAGCTGGAGTCGCCCGATCTGGATTCGCGCCAATCGATCGTGCGCAGCGAGATCGACATCCTGCAATTGCAGTTGCGGCGTCAGGCTGGGCGCAGCGAGACGGTGGCGGATAGCGCCATCCTCGAACAGAGTCTGGCCGAAGCGGTGGCCGAGTACCGCGGTCTGGCCGCGCAACGCGAGCGCCTGCAACTGCGTGCGCCCCATGACGGCGTGGTGCGCGACCTGCCGGCGAATCTGGCGGCTGGCCGCTGGTTGGCGCCGCAGCAGCCGCTGCTGCGGGTGATCGAGCAACAAGCACGCTTGCGCGGTTATCTCGCGGAAGAGTCGCTATGGCGCATCGAGGCCGGCGCGCAGGGACTGTTCATCGCCAGTGCCGACCCTTGGTCGCCGGGCTTGCCGGTGCAACTGACCGAGGTGGATGTAACCGGCTCCGCCTACCTCGATCAAGCGGCGCTGGCCTCGGATCAGGGCGGCCCCATCGCGGCGCGGCGCGATGCGCAACAACGGCCCGAGCCCGAGCAGGGGCAATACGGCGTACGCCTGGTGCCGCGGGATGAATTGCAGGCGCCGCGGCAGCCGCAGATGGGCGTGGTGGTGCTGCAGGGCAAGGGCGAGTCCATCCTCGGCGCCATCTGGCGTCGGGTGGCGGCGCTAGGGGTGAGGGAGAGCGGTTTTTAAGCAGGCCGTTGAAAAACTACCTGCGTGGGTGATACGACGTTAAAGATTGCTATGTATTGTGTCGTCCGGGGCGACTCTCGACGCATGCAGCGCGGTAATACGTAGGGTGGATTAGGCGCGAGCCGGGATCAGGCAAACAACACCAATCTCCAAAGCGCCGTAACCCACCATTGTGGTCTACCGATAAACCGCAATGATGGGTTACGCGGCGCCCGAATTGCGTGGTGATACTCATAACCACTCCCCGCGCCGCTAACCCACCCTACAAACTACGTTTTCACACAGCCGGTTATCACACAAAATTCGGAGCAAGGAAGGGTTCCATGCAGTCCAGCCCACTACCTGTCTACTCGCGTCTGCCCCTGGGCTGCGATCTGCCGCCGCTGCTCGCAGCCTTGCAGCGGATACCGGCCGATGCCTGGCAGGGGCATTTCAATAGCGCGTATTACCAAGGGGACTGGAGCGGGGTGGCGTTGATTTCCGCAGAAGATGCCCCGCTGCCGCTCGCCCCGGGGTTTGGCGCCCCTCGCCGCAGCGCCTGGTGGCAGGATGAGCCCGCTTGGCACGAGCTGCTTGCCGGCTTCGGGACATCCCTGCGCAGCGCGCGTTTGCTGCGCCTGGGGCCGGGGTCGACTATCCATGAGCATTGCGATCACGATCTGGGTCAGCCTGGCAGCGACCTGCGCCTGCATATCCCATTGCTCAGTCCGCCGGGCGTGGCGTTTTTGCTGGACGGCCTGCAAGTGCCGATGCAACCGGGCGAGTGCTGGTTTCTCGATCTTTCCCGGCCGCACCGGGTGAGCAATCCCAGCAGCCTGCCGCGCGTTCATCTGGTGCTCGACTGTTTGCCGCAGGAGTGGCTGTTGCAGGCTATCGCGCAGGGCCAGGCGACGACTCCGGCTCTGTTGCCCAGTAGCGCCGTGAAGGCTTTCGCGCGTTTGCGCCAGCACATTGCTCGGGATGCCGACCTGGCGCAGCGCTTGCGTACACTGACCGACACCGGGGAATTTATCGAGGCGACGCTGCGGATGGGGCAGGAGCTGGGGCTGGAGTTTTCCGCGGCTGAAGTTCGCGCGGCTATGCGCGAGGGTAAGAGTGATTGGAGTGCGCAATGGCGAGCTTGATGGCCCATAAAGAGATAGCCCATGAAGATATGCACGGCTGGATGCCCATCAGAACCTGGCTGTGCGACGGCGAGTGGCGCGTCGACTGGTGCTGGTTCGGCGAGCAGCGTTTAACCCAGCCGTTCTATCGCGATGAGGTGGATCTGGCCCTGCGTCTGCCGTTCAACCAGGCGTTTCGCCGCGATACGCCGCTGACGACGCTGCTCGACTGGCAGGCTGCCAGCCCCGGTCTGGCGCCCAGTGCGTTTATCTTTCACGCCTCGCGCTGCGGCTCGACCTTGCTGGCGCAGATGCTGACGCGGCTCGACAGCCATATCGTGCTGTCCGAACCGCCGCCGCTGGACCAGCTGTTACGCGCGCACTATGGCAGCTCACTGCACGGTGCCGAGCAAAACGCCGCGATTGGCGCCATGCTCTCGGCGCTGGGCCAGTGCCGCGATGGTCGGGCGTCCCGCCTGGCGGTCAAGCTGGATGCTTGGAATCTCTATGAGTTGCCGTTGCTCCGCCGCTGCTTTCCCGACACGCCTTGGTTGTTTCTCTACCGCGATCCGCTGGAAATAGCCGCCTCGCATCTGCAACAACCTGGCATGCATATGGTGCCGGGTTTGATTGGCGAGTCGCCGCTGAACCTGGTGGACGAGGCACCGACGCCGCGCGAGGAATTCATCGCCCGTCGTCTCAGTCGGCTGTTGCAGACGGCTGCCGAACTGCACCGCCAGCACGGCGGCCTGCTGCTCAACTACAGCGAGCTGCCCATGGCGCTGGGCGGTAGGTTGCGCACGTTGTTCGGGCTCGATGCCGGTCAGGTCGCTACGGCCCTGGCAGGTAGTGGGCAAAACGCCAAACGGCCGGAGCAGGCCTTCGCCGCGGATACCCAGCGTAAGCGTGACGGGGCTTCGACGCCGCTGCGCGAGGCGGTCGGTCGCTGGGCTGAGGCGCCGTATCGAGATTTGGAGAGGCTGCGTTTGCAGCAATTGGATTAACAGGCGCAGTTCATCATAAGGAGTGTTGCATGAGCAATTTTTCATCCCTGGCGGACGGTATCGGCATGCGCCCGGCCAAGCCGAGCGACGAGCCTTTTCTGCAAGGGCTGTATCAATCGAGCCGGGCGGATTTGCAATGGATCGATGGCGACGCCGAGCTGATCGATACCGTGGTCGCCAACCAATATCAGGTGCAGCAGGCGGGGATGGGTAATCAATACCCCAATGCCATGCATTTGATCGTCGAGAAAGCCGGCTCGGCGATTGGCGCCGTGACGGTTGATTTCGGCCATAACGAGGTGCGCCTGATCTATCTCGCACTGATTCCCGCCGTGCGCGGGCGGGGTTACGGCAAGGTCGTTCTGCAGGGGGTGCAGCGCGCCGCGCAACAAGTCGCCAGTCCGGTCGCGGTAGTGGTGTGGCGCAACAATGTGGAGGCCAGGCGGCTCTATCTGGAACTGGGCTTCCGCGTCGAGGAAACCCAGCCGGTAGCCGACCGCCTGGTGTGGTATCCCACGCTTGCGTTCAGCTGAACAGAATCTGGAAATAGTGCTGCTTGGGGTCGCGATCCAGCGCCGCTTCACGCAACACCATCAAGTGCGATACCTGGCCCAGTTGCGGTAGTTCCACCGTGCAGCCGCCGTCCATGAAGCCGGTCGGTTGTACGGCGGTCAGCCCGACCGAGAACGGCACGCGTGTGTCCGCCGTAGCGCTGGGCATACGGGCGTTGGGTTTCAGGTTGACCGAGTCCACCCGGAGCAACAGTTTTTCACCCGTATCCGCTGCGAACTCACAGACTTGGCCCTGCAGTTGGCGAAAGTGATCCGCGCTGATGAGATTCAGCATCCCTTTGTTCCTTCAGATGTTCGGTGGTAGTGGGCGATGCGAAGCACCGCCCGAATAACGTGGAGGCGAGTTAGCTCGGCTTGGTTAGTTGCGCGAAGGGAATATGCCCAAAATGGCAATGCTGAAATTCAGTGCCAGGTAGGGGTTCATGATATCCATCGGCTGGTTGCCGCCGGCCAAGCCGGCCTGTGCGCCACCCATGTTGACCGGCGAGGACAACGCATCCGACCAGATAGCCGCGGCGGCCGGACTGCCTCCGACGGACGCGCCGAGAAATTGATTGGTTGCGCTGGGGGCAAGGGCAGGATTGGATGGCGTGCCAGCAACTTGTACCTGCACGGGGTGGGTGTGCGAAGGCATTTGATTGCTGGTCAGCACCCTAGATGGCGAGCCTGCGGCTTCGCCGATGTCATAGAGTGGCAACCCTGGTCCTTGGCCCATGCCGATGGGCATCCGCCCCTGCAGGTTGGGCAGGTTGAAGGTGGTTTGGCCATTGCCGCCATAGATGGTGCCCAGTAGCGAGAACATCGCAGTGTTTTGGGCGATGGACATGGTCTGGCCGTTGCACAGCGCCCAGCCGCGTGGGGGGAAGTTGAAGGCGAAGGGTTGGATAGTGCCGATAAATACTTCCATGAATCTTACTCCTGGTTCTTGGATGGTCGACCCGCATCAGGGGGCGGCATTTTCAGCGGACCTCTTGGTGGGCATACTGAAGCGCCGCTCGGAAAGTTGTAGTCGAAAAGTTGCAGAAGTAAATGCACGGCTATAGCTAATTTGTTGGCGGGAAAAACGCTGGGGTTGCGTCGGCCTGTGCGAGATCATCGTCGGGCTTCGCCACTGCGCTATTCAGCTCGGCCTGTCCAGGCGCTCGTTACCTGAGCAACACGCGTCAGGGGCGGCGTTATCGGATGTTCTGCATAAGCGAGCCGAGCAGCCCTTCGCTGCTCATCCACTGCAGCAGCCGCTCGACGTTGTCCGCCACGCTGCAGCTGTCGCAATCGATTATCAGTGCCGGGGCTTGCGGCGCTTCATAAGGGGCGGAAATGCCGGTAAAACTGGCGAGTTTTCCGGCTCTGGCCAGGGCATAGTGGCCCTTGGGGTCGCGGCGTTCGCAGTTGTGCAGCGCGGCGCGGCACCAGACCTCGCGGTAATCGGCGCCCAAGCGTTTGGCCAACAGCTGCCGATGTCGTGCCAGCGGGGCGATCATTGCCATGACCACAACCACTCCCGCGTTCACCAGCAGGGCAGCTACTTCTGCGGCGCGGCGCAGGTTTTCTTCGCGTTCGTTTTCGCTGAAGCCCAGGTCGCGATTGAGCCCCGCGCGCAACTGGTCGCCATCGAGTACCAGGCACTGCCCGCCGAGGGCGAAAAGCCGCGCTTCCAAGGCGTGGGCCAGCGTCGACTTACCGGCGGAGGGCAGTCCTGTCAGCAGGATGGCGACTCCGCGATGGCCATGGCGTGCTTCACGTTGTTGACGGTCGGGGGGCGTGAGGGGGCCATCCATTGACATAGCAAAAAGTCTCGTGTTGGGAGGGCGGTTGGCTGATTTTTCTAATGAGGGATTAGGGGGCTCGCAGCCGGTTTATTTTGCCCGAGAGGGAACTTATCTCTGTGCGCTGGCAAGAATCAAATAGCACGGCTACGATTAGGCGATTAATGGAATTAGAAAAGAGAGCAGGTAGTGCCGGCGTATCACTTCATTTCGGGTTTGCCCCGCTCAGGTTCTACGCTGCTGGCCGCTTTATTGCGGCAGAATCCGCGTTTCCATGCTGGCATGACCAGCCCGGTGGGTAGTCTATTTTCGGCGCTGCTCGGGCAGTTCAGCGCCGGCAGCGAGTTCGGTCCCGTGATCACTCAGGCACAGCGCAAGCGGCTGCTGGCCGGATTGTTCAGCAACTACTACGCCGAACAGATCGATAAAGACATCGTCTTCGACACCAACCGGCAATGGTGCGCCAAGTTGCCCGCGCTTATGGATCTGTTCCCGCAGGCCAAGGTGATCGCCTGCGTGCGTAATGTCGCCTGGGTGATGGATAGCATCGAACGGCTTTATCGCGCCAACCCTTACGAGAACACCAAGCTGTTTGATGACGAAGTCGAACGCAATACCGTCTACAGCCGCGTCGATACCCTGGCCCAGCGCAACCGCCTGGTCGGGTTCTCCTGGGCGGCATTGAAGGACGCCTATTACGGCGAACACGCCAAGTCGTTGCTGCTGGTGGAGTACGACCTGCTGGCGGCGACGCCTGAAAAGGTGCTGCGCCTGGTCTACGATTTCCTCGGTGAACCCTGGTTCGAGCATGACTTCGAGCATATCGAGTACGACGCGCCTGAATTCGACCAGGCGCTCGGTTTGAAAGGATTGCACAAGGTGCGACCCAAGGTGGAAGTCGAGGCGCGTCGCACCATTCTGCCGCCCGACCTGTTCGAGCAATACGCTGGGCTCAACTTCTGGAGGGACTCGCGCAGCAGCGAGGCCCATGTGATCAGGACTTCCCGTGAAGTCCAGGGCATCAATGGCGAGAACGCTTGACCCGCTAGCGGCTAGTTTTTCAACAGCCCGCCAAGGGTCGCGGTCAAGGCAGCATAACTTCGAGGGATAGAGTCATGTGGTGGGGAAAATCCAAGCAGGCAGATGCAAGTAACAACCCTCAGTTGCCCGAGTCGGCGCACGCCAGTCAGCTGTCGCGCCCGCAGCCGCTGATCAGTGCGCTCGAACCCCGCATGATGTTCGATGGTGCCATTGCCGCCACCGTGGCCAGCGATATTTCGAGCGCCGATGATGCCGCCGGCAGTAGCCATGACGCTGTCGCCAGCGCGGAAACGAGCCAGGATGCCAGCGACAGCTCTCATGCCGGCCTGGTGCCGGATACCCAGGATGGTGGCCGCAAGGAAATCGTCTTCGTCGACACGCGTGTGCCGGATTACCAGGCCCTGCTGCAGTCCGTTTCGCCGGATGCCGAAGTGGTGTTGCTGAGCACGGATCGCAATGGCGTGCAGCAGATCGCCGATGCCTTGGCAGGCCGCAGCGGTATCGATGCCATCCATATCATTTCCCACGGCGATGCCGGGGTGTTGTTGCTGGGTAATGCGCCACTGTTCGAAGGCAATCTCGGCGATTACAGCAGCCAACTGCAGAGCATTGGCGAGGCCCTGACCACGGATGGCGACATCCTGCTCTACGGCTGCGAAGTGGGGGCGGGCAGCGAAGGGCAGGCCTTCCTGTCGCAGCTGGCCAGTATTACCGGCGCCGATATCGCTGCGTCCGATGACGGCACTGGCGGCAGCGCCAAAGGCGCAGATTGGGACCTGGAAATCACCGCTGGCGACGTAGCGGCCAGTTATGCACTGAACCTCTCCCAGCTCGACAGCTACGATCACGTACTGGTCACCACCAGTGTCAACAGCGTCGCCGGGCTCAAGGCCGCGATTGCCACCGGCAACACCGATGGCGTCGATGACGTGATCACTCTGACCGGCAATATCACCTTCGCTTCAGCGGCGGATGCCATTTCTATCAACGTCACCGACGGCCAGACCATGAGTATCGTCGGCGGTGGCTTTACCCTGAGTGGCAACAATCTGGCGCGCGTGTTGAGTGTCGCCACCTCGGGCGCTGGCTCTGAAGTGGCCATTGATAACCTTACAATTTCCAATGGCCTGGTTGTCGGCAACGGTGCCAATGAAAACATAAGTGCAAGCGCTAGCCTGGGCGCAGGTATTTACAACAGCGGTGTACTGACCATCAGCAACAGCACTATCACCGGCAACAAGGCCTCGGGTGGCGGTGGCGGTGGCGGTGATATCGGCGGTAACTATGCTGGTGGCGGCGGTGGTGGCGGTGGTTTTGGCTCGACCTCGGGAGGTACGGGCGGTTCCAGCTCTGGGGCCGGATTTGGAGCAACTGCACCTTCGGGTATTACTGGTGGTAGTGGGGCTGGTGGATCGAGTTTTGCGGGTGGTAGAGGGGGGAGCGCCAGTGGTGGTAGTGGCGGCAGTTATAGCGGAGGAGGTAACACCGCCGGTTACACGACGGGTGGCGCGGGTGGCACCGCCAGCAATGGTAGCACCAGTATCGGCGGCGGCGGCGGCGGTATGGGAGCCTCCGCGGCTGGCGGCAGCGGAGCGGCAGCCGCGGGCGGCATCTACAACACCAGCACCGGTATCCTGACCATTACCAGCTCCACTATTACCAACAACCTCGGGGCGGGCGGCGGTGGCGGCGGCGGGGTATCCAGCGCTCAGGCTGGTTATGGACGCACCGGTAATGGCGGTGGCGGTGGTGCCGGTGTTGGCGCCATCTGGAACGTCGGCGGTACCGTGCAGATGGACAGCTCAACGTTCGCCAGTCTGTCAGGCAACGTTGGTGCGGGCGGCTCTGGTGGTGCTGCTGTTACCGGTGGCACTAACGGGGCCGCAGGATCGGCAACCTCAAACATTTCTACCACGGGTGGCGGTACTACCGACACCAACTACAACCCCAACGCCACCCCCACCATCGGCAGTCTCAATGGCGACAGCGTTGCCTGGGCTGGCGTTGGCAGCACTGTCACCCTGGACTCCGGCGGTAATGCCGACCTGGGCGATACCGACCTCGAAGCATTGAACGGCGGGGCTGGCGATTGGAGCGGTGGCAGCCTGACGGTGCAGCGCAATGGCACGGCGGTGAGTACGGACATCCTCGGCTTCGATACCTCGGGGGCTCTGTTTACCGTCAGCGGCAGCAACCTGCAGTCTGGCGGTTCCACCTTTGCCACCTTCACCAATACCGGCGGCGTGCTGACCATCAGCTTTACCAGCAGCGGCACTGCGGCCACCACAGCCTTGGTCAACGACGTGGCCCAGCGCATTACCTACCGCAGTGATACTCCTGCAGGCGATGCCACAGTGCGCTTTACCCTGAGCGACGGGGTAGCCAGCACCACCGCCGATGTGACGGTGGCGACCGATACCATCTACGTCACCAACACCACCGATACGGCCACTATCAACGTGAGCAACGGGGTGAGTTTCAGCGAGGCGGTCGCGATTGCTGCCGCCGATGCTACCGGTAGCCAGACGCTTATTTTCAGCAGCAGCTTCAGCAGCACCATGACCCTGGCGGGTAACCTCGCCATCAACGAAAGCCTGACCATCAACGGCGACTCCGCCAGTGGCCTGACCTTTTCCGGCAGCACCATCACCCTGGGTGGCGGTACCACCCTGAACTTCACCAACTCCACCGGCACGGTCACCATCGCCAGTGCGTTGGCGGGTACCGGTTCGCTGTCCAAGGCTGGCGCTGGCACGTTGGCGCTGAGCAGCACCAGCAATGAAAGCGGCATGTCCGGCGGCATCAGCGTGACAGCGGGCACGCTGAGCATCAGCAATGACGACCACCTCTCATCCGGCACCCTGACGCTCGATGGCGGTACGCTGACCAACAGCGTAAGCGCTTTCACCATCGACAACGCCATCGTGCTTGGTGCCGGCGGCGGCACCTTCAATGTCGGTGGGGGCGGCGGTGCCACCACCCTCACCTTGTCCGGCGTCATATCGGGTAGCGGCAGCCTGACTAAAACGGCGGCGGCCATGCTGCAACTCGATGGCAACAACACCTACACCGGCGCCACCAACGTGTCGGCCGGCACCCTGATCGCCAACCACAACAATGCGCTGGGAACCACTGCGGGTGCTACCACCGTGAACTCCGGCGCCACCGTGCGCGTGGCGGGCGGGCTGAGCATCGGCGAAGCCTTCACCATCAGCGGCACTGGCAAGACCGTCAGCGCCGTGGACTACGGCGCGCTGCACCTGATCAGCGGTACCAGCAGCTTGAGTGGCGCTATCAGCTTGGCTGCCGATTCCAACGTCAGCGCCACCACTGGCAGCACCTTCACCCTCAGCGGTGCGTTGGATGGCGCATTCAATCTGAATAAAACCGATGCGGGCACGCTGACGCTCTCCAATGCCGGCAACTCGACCACCCTGTCCGGCGGCATCAGCGTTAGCGCCGGCACCCTGTCGGTGGCCAGCGACAACCACCTGAGCAGCGGCGGGCTGACCCTGGCCAGCGGCACCACACTGGCCGTGACCGGTGCGACCACTATCGACAATGGCATTACCCTGTCCGGCGACGCCACCGTCAGCGCCTCGGCCAATGCCACGCTATCCGGCATCATCAGTGGCGCCAGCAATCTGACCAAGGCGGGCGCCTCGACGCTCAGCCTGTCCGGTAGCAATACCTATTCGGGTACCACTACTGTCAGTGCCGGCACCCTGAGCGTCGGCAGCGACAGTAATCTCGGCAGCGGCGCGCTGACATTGGCCGGCGCCACCACGCTGGCCGTGACGGGCGCCACCACTATCGACAACGCCATCGCACTGGCGGGCAACGCCACCGTCAACACCTCGGCCAACGCCACGCTGTCCGGCGTCGTCAGTGGAGGTTTCAACCTCGCCAAGTCCGGTGCCTCTACGCTGACGCTATCCGCCAGCAACACCTACTCGGGCACCACCACCGTCAGCGCCGGCACCCTGAGCGTTGGCAGCGACAGCAACCTCGGTAGTGATGCGCTGACTCTGGCCAACGGCAGTACGTTGACCGTGACCGGCGCCACCACCATCGACAACGCGGTCACCCTCAGCGGCGGTTCCGCCAGTGTCAATACCACGGCCAATGCCACCCTGTCTGGCAATATCACTGGCGCGGGCGGGCTGACCAAGAGCGGTGCCTCCACGCTAACCCTCAGCGGTACCGACAGCTATACCGGTGCCACCAGCGTCAATGCCGGTAGCTTGCTGGTCAATGGTGCCCTGTCCGCTACCTCGGCTGCGACTGTGGCATCCGGCGCTACCCTGGGCGGCAGCGGCAGTATCTCCAGCAACGTCACGGTCAACAGTGGCGGCACCCTTTCGCCCGGTAACAGCGCGGGCACCCTGACCGTCAATGGCGACCTGACCATGGCCGCAGGCAGTACCTTGGCGGTGGAGATCAATGGCACCACTGCTGGTACCCAATACGACCAGGTGATCGTCAACGGCGCGGTCGATGTCAGCGGCGCCACCCTGACGACCACCCACGCTTATACGCCGGGTAGTGGCGATAGCTACACCATTATCGTCAACGACGCGGCCGATGCTGTCACCGGCACCTTCACTGGCATCGCGGAAGGCGCCAGCTTCGCTGCAGGTGGTAATTCAACCCAACTCACCGCCAGTTACGTCGGCGGCACCGGCAATGACTTCACCCTGACCGCGCCGAACAATCCGACGGTTACCTCGGTGACCTCCATATCGGCCGATGGCACGTACAAAATTGGTGACACGGTCACCGTGGTGGTCAACTTCAGCGAAGCCGTCTTCCTGAGTACCGGCACCATTCAGTTGACGCTGGAAACTGGCACGACGGATCGCGTGCTCAATTACCTTGCCGGTAGCGGCAGCGCTACCCTGTACTTCAGCTACACAGTGCAGGCGGGCGACACGTCGGCGGATCTTGATTACATCAACACCACTGCTTTGGCCGCCAATGGCGACACCATTCAGGGCGGTAGCTTCATTGACGCCAACCTGACGCTACCCACACCGGGAGCTGCCGGTTCTCTCGGCGCCAATCAGAACATCGTTATTGATGGCGTGCGCCCGACCGCCAGCATCGTGGTGGCCGATACCGCCTTGGCCGTCGGCGAAACCAGCACCGTCACCATCACCTTCAACGAGGCGGTGAGCGGATTGACCACCGCCGACTTCACCGTCGCCAATGGCGCACTGAGCGGCCTGTCGAGCGGGGACGGCGGCATCACCTGGACCGCCACCCTGACGCCGACCGCGAGTGTCGAAGACACCACCAACCTGATCGTGCTGGACAACACCGGCGTGCAAGATGCCGCAGGCAATGCCGGCACGGGCACGACCGACTCCAACAACTATGCCCTCGATACCCTGCGCCCCACGGCCAGCATCGTGGTGGCCGATACCGCCTTGGCCGCCGGCGAAACCAGCACCGTCACCATCACCTTCAGCGAAGCCGTCAGCGGCCTCGGCCTCGGTGATTTCACAGTGGCCAACGGCGCCCTCAGCAGCCTTTCCAGTGGCGACGGTGGCGTCACCTGGACGGCGACCCTGACACCGACCGCGAGCGTCGAAGACACCACCAACCTGATCGTGCTGGACAACACCGGCATGCAGGATGCCGCGGGCAACGCCGGTACGGGCACCACCGACTCCAACAACTATGCCCTCGATACCCTGCGCCCCACGGCCAGCATCGTGGTGGCCGATACCGCCTTGGCCGCCGGCGAAACCAGCACCGTCACCATCACCTTCAGCGAAGCCGTCAGCGGCCTCGCCCTCGGTGATTTCACAGTGGCCAACGGCGCCCTCAGCAGCCTTTCCAGTGGGGACGGCGGCATCACCTGGACCGCCACCCTGACGCCGACCGCGAGTGTCGAAGACACCACCAACCTGATCGTGCTGGACAACACCGGCGTGCAAGATGCCGCGGGCAACGCCGGCACGGGCACGACCGACTCCAACAACTATGCAGTCGATACCCTGCGCCCCACGGCCAGCATCGTGGTGGCCGACACCGCCTTGGCCGTCGGCGAAACCAGCACCGTCACCATCACCTTCAACGAGGCGGTGAGCGGATTGACCACCGCCGACTTCACCGTCGCCAATGGCGCACTGAGTGGCCTGTCGAGTGGGGACGGCGGCATCACCTGGACCGCCACCCTGACGCCGACCGCGAGTGTCGAAGACACCACCAACCTGATCGTGCTGGACAACACTGGCGTGCTAGACGCCGCAGGCAATACCGGCACCGGCAGCACCAATTCCAACAACTATGCAATCGACACCCTGCGCCCCACGGCCAGCATCGTGGTGGCCGATACCGCCTTGGCCGCAGGCGAAACCAGCACGGTGACGATCACCTTCAACGAAGCCGTCAGCGGCCTCGCTATCGGCGACTTCACGGTGGCCAACGGCGCCCTCAGCAGCCTCAGCAGTGGTGACGGCGGCATCACCTGGACGGCGACCCTGACGCCGACCGCGAGCGTCGAAGACACCACCAACCTGATCGTGTTGGACAATACCGGCGTGCAGGATGCCGCGGGCAACGCCGGTACGGGCACGACCGATTCCAACAACTATGCAATCGACACCCTGCGCCCCACGGCCAGCATCGTGGTGGCCGACACCGCCTTGGCCGTCGGCGAAACCAGCACCGTCACCATCACCTTCAACGAGGCGGTGAGCGGGTTGACCACCGCCGACTTCACCGTCGCCAATGGCGCACTGAGTGGCCTGTCGAGCGGGGACGGCGGCATCACCTGGACGGCGACCCTGACGCCGACCGCGAGCGTCGAGGACACGACCAATCTGATCACCCTGGACA
>NZ_CAMPHN010000026.1 GCF_946885885.1 uncultured Pseudomonas sp. | reverse complement strand
TGGTCGCCATTTTGCCAGAGCCACGAAGGCTCTGGCTTTTTTCAACGGCCTGCTAAGACGACCGCTCCGTTTCCGCCAGCAGATGCTGGTAGAAGCGCCATTCGCACTCCAGCGCATGGGCCTGATTACCGGCCTGGCGAAAGCCATGGCGCTCCTCGGGATAGAGGTGATAGTCCACCGCCAGCCCGCGTGCGCTAAGGGCGGCGACCATGGATTCGGTCTGTGCCGGCAGCACCACCGCATCTCGGCCGCCCTGGAAGAAGATCACCGGTGCCTCGATCTCCTCGGCATGTAACAACGGCGTGCGCGTCGCATAGCGCTCGGCGTCCCGCACGGGGTCGCCGATCAGCCAGTCGAGGTAGTCGGCCTCGAACTTGTGCGTCCCCTGGCGCAACGCCAAGGGATCGCTGACCCCGTAGAGACTGGCGCCGCCGGCAAAGCCGCCGCTTATCAAGGCGCACAGGGCGCTGTAGCCGCCCGCACTGGCACCGCGCACGAATACCCGCGCCGGGTCGATGACAGCCTCGCCCGCCAGCTTGGCAACAGCGGCGCGGATATCCTCCACCTCAAGCGCCCCCCACTGCCCTGCCAGACGCAGACGATAGGCGCGGCCATAGCCACTGCTGCCACGGTAATTGAGATCGAGCACGGCGTAACCGCGCAACGTCCAGAAGGCGATACGCGGATCGAACACCGGGTAGCAGGCCGAAGTGGGGCCGCCGTGGAGAAAGACCAGCAGCGGCGGCCTCTCGCCCCTCTCTACCGGCCCCCCCTCTACCGGCATATAGAAAAAACCATGGCAGCGCTCGCCAGCGCCCATCGCGCAGTCAAAGGGCTGCGGCTGAGGCAGATGGGCGGCGTCCATGGGCTGCTCGCCCCCCGCGAGAATGGCCAGTTCGCCACTGTCGCGGGCAATGGCCAGTATCGCCGGCAGACGATCCGGCGCAGCGGCGATGCAGTAGTAATGCCCGGCATCCGCCGCCAGGGCGCGAAAACGGGTGAAGCTCTCGGCCTGGCGCCGTTCGTAGGGTGACGCGGGGCCGCCTAGGCCATGCGCCCCATTGGCACCTGCGCCGACCGCATCGGTGCGCGCGGCGCACTCTACCAGCACGCCGACACCCTGCACGAAACGGCTGAGCAACATGGCGTCGCCTGCCAGCGGCAGGTAGGTCCGCCCCCCCAGTTGCCAGGGTGCGGCCGCATGATCGTAGGGAGCATCGTGGGCACTCTCGTTCACGCCATCGACACATAGAGGCTGCCACCAGCCATGCCGATCGCTTAACACCCAAAGCCGCCCTTCATCGTCGAAGCGCGGCTGCTGCAACGATTGATCGCCTTGTCCGCCAGCCAGCACGCTGACCGCGCCACCGTCTTCACGCCGACATAGCCGCGTGGCGACCCAGGGCAGGCTGGGCCGGTCCCATTCGATCCAGGCCAGTTGCCGGCCATCGCGGCTTGCCACCGCGCCGGCATAGAAATCGGCCCCCGCAAGCAACACCTGGCGGCTACCGTCCAGGCCGATACGCACCAGGCGATGGATCACCCCGGCCGCCTCGTGGCTTTCCTCCACGGCCAGCAGCGCCTGCCAGGCAGAGACGAAGGACAGATCACCGTAACGGCAATCCGCCCGAGCGGTCAGCGCGTAGGGTGCGCCGTGCGCACCAACATCGATGGACGTCAGCAGGTAGACCTGCTGGTCCGCCTCGTTGACGAAGGCCGCCCCCTGGTCGGTGGCGCAACAGGCACCGCCGCCATATTCGTAGACCCGGCTGCGCACGGAATAGCCCGGCGGGGTCAACTCGCGCGCCTCGCCGTCACGCCAGAAGAACAGGCCGCAGCGCGCCCGCTGCGGATCGAAAGCCACCCACAGCAGGCCGCCATAGGCGGCGTGTAGCTCGGCGAAATCGGCGCTGGCCGCCGCGGCTTGATCCGCACTCCAGATAAGATCGGGATCGGTGCGCACGGCACAGCCTACGCCTTGCATATGATTTTCGAGGCCTTCTCGTTGCGGAACTGCAACTCGTCCAGCCCCAGCGGCGCATCTTCGGCCTGCTGGCGCGCGGCGAGGATGATGCCGTGATGCGCCGACTTGCTGCACACCGGGTCGGCGTTAGTGGCGTCGCCGGTGAGCATGAACGCCTGGCAGCGGCAGCCGCCGAAATCCTTGGCCTTGTCGTCGCACGAGCGGCAGGGCTCGGGCATCCAGTCGTCACCACGGAAGCGGTTGAAACCGAAGGAGCGGTGCCAGATATGTTCGATGCTGTGCTCGCGCACGTTGGGGAACTGCACCGGCAACTGCCGCGCGCTGTGGCACGGCAGCGCGGTGCCGTCCGGTGTGATGTCGAGGAACAGGTTGCCCCAGCCGTTCATGCAGGCCTTGGGGCGCTCCTCGTAATAGTCCGGGGTGACGAAGATCAGCTTGCACGGGTGGTTCTCGGCGGCCAGCTTGGCCCGCCACTCGTTGGTGATGCGCTCGGCCCGCGCCAACTGGGCGCGGGTCGGCAACAGGCCGGCGCGGTTGAGTTCGGCCCAGCCATAGAACTGGCAGGTGGCCAGCTCGACGAAATCGGCTTCCAGCTCCAGGCACAGTTCGATGATCCGCTCGATGTTGTCGATGTTGTGCCGGTGGGTGACGAAATTCAGCACCATCGGATAGCCGTGCGCCTTGACCGCGCGAGCCATGGCCAGCTTCTGGGCGAAGGCTTTTTTCGAGCCGGCGAGCAGATTGTTGACCTCCTCGTCGGCGGCCTGGAAGCTGATCTGGATATGGTCCAGCCCGGCCTCGCTGAAGCTGGCGATGCGCGCCTCGCTCAGGCCGATGCCGGAGGTGATCAGGTTGGTGTAGTAGCCGAGGTCGCGGGCGGCCTTGATCAGCTCGGCCAGGTCCTGACGCACCAGCGGCTCGCCGCCGGAAAAACCCAGCTGCGCGGCCCCCAGCTCGCGGGCCTGGCGGAACACCTCGATCCATTCGGCGGTCGTCAGCTCCTGGCCCTGCTGGCTGAAATCCAGCGGGTTGGAGCAATACGGACACTGCAACGGGCAGCGATAGGTCAACTCGGCCAGCAGCCACAGGGGTGGGCCGGCCTTGGGCACCTGACGGTCAGTGCAGCTCGATCCAGAACTGGGCATTGGCTACCTCCACAAAGGCCAGGATGTCTTCATCCAACCCCGGCACGTCCGGAAAGCGTCCGCGCAACGCCGCGATGATCTGCGCCACGCTGTGCTCGCCGTCGACCTGCTTGAGAATTTCCCCGGCGCTGTCGTTGAGTTTGATCATGCCTTCCGGGTAGAGCAGCACATGACAACTCTGGGCCGGCTCCCATTGCAGACGAAAGCCGCGGCGCAGTTTGGGGATCTTGCTGACAAATGGTTGGCTCATGCGATCGACTCCGCAGCGGTGCGCACGGCGCACCCTACATGGGATGCGCCGGCCGTAGGGTGCGCCGCGCGCACCGATTGACTATGGCTCATAACGCGATACCCCGATGCCAGACCGCTTCGCGGGTCACCGTGTGATAAGGCGGGCGCTGCAGCTCGTAGGCCATGCTCATGGCATCGAGCATGCTCCAGAGCACATCCAGTTTGAATTGCAGGATGTCCAGCATGCGCTGCTGGGCGGCGAAGGTGGTGTAGTGCGCCAAGGTGATCCGTAGCCCGTGCTCGACATCGCGGCGCGCTTCCTTGAGGCGCTTGCGGAAATAGTCGTAACCGCCGGCGTCGATCCAGGGGTAGTGCTGCGGCCAGGCGTCCAGGCGCGACTGGTGAATCTGCGGAGCGAACAGCTCGGTCAGCGAACTGCTGGCCGCCTCCTGCCAGTTGGCGCGGCGGGCGAAGTTGACGTAGGCATCGACGGCGAAGCGCACGCCTGGCAGCACCAGCTCCTGGGACAGCACCTGCTCGCGCTCCAGCCCCACCGCCTCGGCCAGGCGCAGCCAGGCTTCGATGCCGCCCTCTTCGCCAAAGCCGCCGTCATGATCGAGAATGCGCTGGATCCACTCGCGGCGGGTATCGCGATCGGGACAGTTGGCCATGATCGCCGCATCCTTGAGCGGGATGCACACCTGATAGTAGAAGCGGTTGGCGACCCAGCCCTGGATCTGCTCACGGGTCGCCCGGCCGGCGTACATCGCCTGATGAAACGGATGATGGGTGTGGTAGTAGGCGCCCTTGGCGCGTAGCGCCTGCTCGAACTCGGCGGGGCTCATGGCGGATTGGCTCATCGAAGCTCTCCGGTGCGCACGGCCTAGGCGGCCACGCGCACCCTACAGATTGATACTCATGCCGTCCCAAGCGACATCGATGCCATGAGCGCCGAGTTCGGCGCGCTCCGGCGAATCGATATCGAGGATCGGGTTGGTGTTGTTGATATGAATCAGAATCTTGCGCTGTGCCGGCATCGCATCGAGCAGCTCGATCATGCCGCCGGGG
This sequence comes from uncultured Pseudomonas sp., assembly GCF_946885885.1. The sequence continues at coordinate 34,813 of NZ_CAMPHN010000026.1, read as the reverse complement.
CCGCTTTGCGGCAGGTGGCCCATCTCGCTGCCGAGCTTGTCGCCGACCTCGCACAGGCGCATTTCGTCGTCGCGCCACAGGGTGCCGTCGACCAGCAGGCAATCGGCGCGGCGCATCCAGGCCAGCAGCGGCTCGTCCACCTGTCCCAGGCCGGGAGCGTAGAACAGCTTGCCGCCGGTGCGCCGGTCTTCGACGAACAGACCGATGTTGTCGCCCGGGTGCGGATTGCCGCGATGCGGCGAATACGGCGGCGCACTGCTGCGCAGGGCCACCGCGGTAATCTGCAGATCCGGGCAGACGGGGATGCTGAAGGGGGCGCCATCCAACGCGATCAGGTTATGCCGCAGGCCACCGTTCCAATGTTCGAGCATGTTGAACAACGGGAAGCCGCTGGTCAGGTCCTGGTGGACCATCTCGGTGCACCACACCTGATGCGGGCAGCCTTCGCGCAGGGTCAGCAGGCCGGTGGTGTGATCGATCTGGCTGTCCATCAGCACGATCGCGCCAATCGCCGTATCGCGCGTTTTACGCGCCGGCTGCAGCGCCGGGAACGACTCGATCTGCGCGCGGATATCCGGCGATGCATTGCACAGTATCCAGTCCTTGCCGTTATCGCTGAGGGCGATCGAGGACTGCGTGCGCGGCTGCGCACGTACGCTGCCGTCGCGTATACCGCGGCAGTTGCGGCAGTTGCAGTTCCATTGCGGAAAGCCGCCGCCAGCGGCGGAGCCGAGAATATGGATATGCATGCTGGATTCTCAGTGAGGTTGCCCCGACGGAGAGTCGGGGCAAGGCGGATCAACGATTGGCGAAGTACATCGTGACTTCGAAACCAATGCGCAGATCGGTGAAGGCGGGTTTAGTCCACATGGCGCGGTCCTCTTCTTATCAGCCGGCGAATTCCGGTAGTGCTAGTTATGCACCGCGAACGCGCTCGACAGAATGGTACTTTGGGAGGAGGTCGGACTGGCATTGGTAGCAGTGCCAGCCCTTGACGGGCGGGGGCGTAGCGCGGCTGGCGGCTCTCAGGCCGCGTAAGCCCGGGGTCCATTCGGGAGCAAGGAGCATGGGTGAGAGAGGCGCAATCGCCCCCCTCCCCATCCATGCCCATTCATGAAACCGGCACAGGCGATAACGGCGACGCTACGCGCGCTGTAATCAGCTGGCGCGGGCCAGGTTGCGCAAGGACTTAACCTGATCGTGGTTGCGCTGCACGCCCTGGTATTGCTTCTCGACGACCATGCGAATCGACTCCGGCAAATCCTTTTGCAAGGCTTCCTTGTAGCTTTTCAAGGCGACATCCTCGCCACGCTCGCATTCGTTGAGAATGGCTTCGTCGTCCTTGCCGGTGACCATGCCTTTCAGGTCGACCCAGCGGCGGTGCAGCGCCCCAGCCAAACTGGGTTTGCTTTCCGGATCGCCACCCAGGCCGCGGACCAGTTGCTGCAAATCGGCGGCGGCCGCCGCGCACTCCTGCGCCCGCTGGTTGAACAGGGTTTTAAGCTGAATGCTCTGGATGTTTTCGGCACACTCTTGAAAACCTTTCTCGCCGTCCTTGCTGGTTTCAATCAGATCGTTGAGTACTGAAATTACCTCTTTATTGTCCATTTCGTTCCCCTCGTCTCAATCCTTCACAATTCGGCCGGACAAAAGCCCGGCCACCCGAAAAAGTGGACTGACCCGCATCTGCGAAGGTTCAAGGAAAGTGCCCGGCGGCAACTGCCACCGATCATGCCCACGAGCGATGGAGGAACCGGCTGCTAGCCGCCGCTCGCGCCCTTGCTCTGCTGGCGTTTGAGGAAATCCACCTTCCATTGCTCCAGCCCCATGTATTCCGAATCCAGATTGGCTTCGACCCCATGGCGCGCCTTCAACGCCTGCACTTCGGCCTGGTGCTCGGCCAGAAAACGGTCAAAACGCTGCAGCAACTGCGGGTACTGCAAGGTGGAAAGGTGAAAACTGCCGCGGCTGTGCGGCAGCTTGGCGTCGAACACCAACGCGCCAGGACGGGCGCGGATATTGTCGAGATAGTGGGTGGCCACCACCACGTTGAAGTAGGCGCCGTCGGCATCCTTTTTCAGGGCCTGGCGGATCATCTGCCGCAGGTCGTCGCTGTAGGTCAGCTCGATCTGTTGCGCATCGATGCGCTCCTGATAACCCCAGGGTGTCCAGCCATCGACTATCGCCAAACGCTTGAGCCGTTCGACCGGCTGACCCTGACGCTGCGGCGCGACCAATACACCGTCGACGTAATCGACCACGCCCTGGCTGTAGCTCAGCGCCTTGCCGGCTTTCTGCCCCTGAGCCCAATTGGCGCTGTCCGGGTATTTAAGATCCACCTCGCCGGCCAGCAGCGCCGGCAACAACTGCGCCACCGGCAAAGCCTTGAAACTCAACTGCACGCCGCTCTTGGCCGCGAACAGATCGAACAACTCGCGCGCGAAGCCTTGATACCGGCCTTGCTTGTCGATGCTGTAATGCGGGGCGAACGCCGAATCCTCCACACCGATCACGAAGCTTTCGGCGCGGACGTCGGCACAGGCGCTGACGCAGGCACCGGCGGAACAGACAAAGACGAAGAAACTGCATGCGTGTGAGTACTTCACAGCAAACCTCCGGGGTGAGTTGTGGGGCGGGATAGCGGAATGAAAAAGTGCGAGAACTGTCGCGATGCAAGCGCTGCTAGCCGCCGGTCATGCTCATAAACCTCACAACCTGCACCTGCTCGTCGGTGTCGAAGCGATGGCGTTCGGGCTTGAGTTGCAAAGCATCGAGCAAGGCATCGCGCAGGCGTTGGCTATCGCCGGGGTGGGCGCGCATCAGACTCTTCAGGTCGAGGGCATTGTCATGCCCCAGGCAAAGCACCAACTTGCCTTCGGCGGTGACCCGCACGCGATTGCAGTCGCCACAGAAGTTGTGGCTGTGCGGCGAGATGAAACCGACCTGGGTGTCGCTGCCAGCCACCTGCCAGTAGCGCGACGGTCCGCCGGTGCGCTTGCTGCTGCGCACCAGGGCGTAGCGCTGCTCGATGCGCTGGCGCACTTCGTCGCTGGAGCAATAAGTCTGCTCGCGCCTATGACTGGAAATATCGCCCAGGGGCATTTCTTCGATAAAGCTGATATCCAGGCCGCGCGCCACGGCGAATTCGACCAGGTCGAGCACTTCATCGTCGTTACGGCCTTTCTGCACCACAGTATTGAGTTTGATCTTGGCAAAGCCTACGGCGCGCGCGGTTTCAATGCCGGCAAGTACCTGATCGAGCTTGTCGCGCCGGGTAAAAGCGGCGAAGCGCTCGCGCTGCAGCGAATCCAGGCTGATATTCAGACGCTTGACCCCGGCGGCACGCAGCTGCGGCGCCAGCTCGGCCAACTGCGAGCCGTTGCTGGTGATGGCCAGGTCCTCGAGTTCGCTACGTGCACCCAGGCGGGCCAGCAAGCTGAGCAGATTCTTGCGCACCAGCGGTTCGCCGCCGGTGATACGGATGCGCTTGACGCCTAAGCCGATAAAGGCATCGGCCACGGCATAGAGTTCTTCCAGGCTGAGGATCTGCTCACGGGGGGCGAAGACCATGTCCTCGCTCATGCAGTAGGTGCAGCGGAAATCGCAGCGGTCGGTGACCGAGAGCCGCAGGTAAGTGATGCGCCGACCGAAGGGGTCGACCAATTGGCTGTTGTGCACGGTATGTCTCCTGGGCCCTGAGAGCCGAGACTTTTTGTTATAAGAGCATGGCTATCGGTACCGCACTTAAAAGTGCCTACAGAGCCCGAACAAGATAGAAACAGAAAAACAAAATCTTGTATACAACTACTTGACCGAAGGGTCAGATAAGCCATCCAAGCCCCAGGCCAACGGCTTGAGCGCCGCGCGAGGCCGGTGCTACCATGCCCCACCGTCGCCCAGCGCTGGGCGATCTACAAAAGCACAGAGGCTTATGACCAGTATCCGCGAACGCAACAAAGAGCTGATCTTGCGCGCAGCCAGCGAAGAGTTCGCCGACAAGGGTTTCGCCGCCAGTAAAACCAGCGACATCGCCGCCAAGGCGGGCGTCCCCAAGCCCAACGTCTACTACTACTTCAAGTCGAAAGAGAACCTCTACCGCGAGGTGCTGGAAAGCATTATCGAGCCGCTGCTGGAGGCATCCGCGCCGTTCAACCAACCCGGCAAACCGGCCGAGGTATTGAAGGCCTATATCCGCTCGAAAATCCGCATCTCCCGCGACTTGCCGTTCGCTTCCAAAGTATTCGCCAGCGAAATCATGCACGGCGCGCCCCACCTTTCCAGCGAGCAGGCCGAGCAGCTGAACGCCCAGGCCAAACACAATATTTCCTGCATCCAGCGCTGGATCGACCAGGGCTCGATGGCCAAGGTCGACCCGCACCATCTGCTATTCAGCATCTGGGCCGCGACCCAGACCTACGCCGATTTCGATTGGCAGATCTCCACCGTCACCGGCAAAGCCAGCCTCAGCGAAGAGGACTACGAAGCCGCCGCGCAAACCATCATTCGCTTAGTGATCAAGGGCTGCGAAGTCGACGAAAACCAGCCCAGCGCGTCCGAACAGGTGACCCGCGCCTGAACCAGCTGCCACCCAGGGCCGAAGGCCCTGTGTCGGAGCCCAATGCTGTTCACTTATACCAAGTGAGCAGCATTTTTCTGTAGCCCGGATGAAATCCGGGAAATCTGGCGCCTACATCACCGCTCCCGGATTGCATCCGGGCTATGCGCTGATCGCACGACCCGTAGGGCGGGTTAGCGGCGTGGGCCACCGCCCCATAAGCCGCGCGCGCACTCGAAGCGCCGCGTAACCCGCCACACCGCGATGTTTGCCCGATAGCGCCATGGCGGGTTACGGCGCGTCATGCGTCGGTGGTGACCATTGGCCAATTACCACGCGCCTAACCCGCCCTACGTGTGGCTATAGCCAATATCGCGGTCGACCAATTTGGGCTTCGCGGAGCTCAGCCCAACCTACGTCTGCGTGGCCCGGCCCAACCTACGCCACTCCCCCAACACCGGCCGTCAGCCCCAGCGACTCCAGCGCGCTGATCGCGCATTGCTCGTCGATATCCGAGGTGTCGCCGGTAATGCCGACCGCGCCTATCACCTCGCCCTGCTCGTTGCGGATCAATACGCCACCCGGCGCCGGCACCAATTTGCCGTCGGCCAGGTTGTTCACCGCACCGATAAACGCCGGGCGCTGCTGCGCATCGGCGGCGATCAGGCGTGAGTCTTTGCCCAGCGCCATCGCGCCCCAGGCTTTGCCGATGGCGATCTGCGGGCGCAACAGGCTGGCGCCATCCTCGCGCTGCAGGCTGATCAAGTGGCCGCCGGCATCCAGCACCGCAACGGTGAGCGGCGCGGCATTGATTTCCCGGCCTACGGCCAGAGCCCGGGTGCTGATGGCGGTAGCGGTCTGCAGATTCAAAAGGTTCATGGCGAGGCTCCTGATAATTGAAAAGTCGAAGGACGCGCCCGGACGTGCCGCTTAAGGCAGCCCGCAACAGCCCAGGCGATTCAAAGCTCGCAGCAACTATCCCACCAGAAACAAAAAAATCAATAGATGGATACAATCAAATATTTATTTGTATACATAAATAATTGCCGCTAGCCTTTCAGCCCGAGGCAACCCGCTTAAACAGGCGTTTTAAAAGAAATTACGCCGAGCACCAGGATCGCCGCAAAAATTGTTGACCATTAAGTCAAGAGCTGAATAGAATCCGCCACAGGCAATTTGTATACAATTTCACAAGAAGAGGCACACAATCATGGCCAGAATGAGAGCAATCGAGGCCGCCGTACTGGTGATGCGCCGCGAAGGCGTTGACACTGCGTTCGGTATCCCCGGCGCCGCCATCAATCCGCTGTACGCTGCACTGAAGAAAGTCGGCGGCATCGACCACGTCCTGGCCCGCCACGTCGAAGGCGCTTCGCACATGGCCGAGGGTTACACCCGCACCAATGCCGGCAATATCGGCGTGTGCATGGGCACCTCCGGCCCGGCCGGCACCGACATGGTCACCGGCCTGTATTCGGCCTCGGCCGACTCCATCCCGATTCTGTGCATCACCGGACAGGCGCCGCGTGCTCGCATGCACAAGGAAGATTTCCAGGCGGTCGACATCACCAGCATCGTCGAGCCGGTGACCAAGTGGGCGACCACCGTGATGGAGCCCGGCCAGGTGCCACGCGCGTTCCAGAAGGCCTTCTATGAAATGCGCAGCGGCCGCCCCGGCCCAGTGCTGATCGATTTGCCGTTCGACGTGCAGATGGCCGAGATCGAATTCGATATCGACGCCTACGAACCGCTGCCATTGGCCAAGCCCGCCGCCAACCGCGTGCAAGCGGAAAAAGCCCTGGCCATGCTCAACGATGCCGAGCGCCCCTTGCTGGTCGCCGGCGGCGGCATCTTCAACGCCGATGCGGCGGACAAGCTGGTGGAATTCGCCGAGCTGACCGGCGTGCCGGTGATCCCGACCCTGATGGGCTGGGGCGCGATCCCCGACGACCACCCGCTGATGGTCGGCATGGTCGGCCTGCAGACCTCGCACCGTTACGGTAACGCCACCCTGCTCGAATCCGATCTGGTATTCGGCATCGGCAACCGCTGGGCCAACCGCCACACCGGCAGCGTCGATGTGTACACCGAAGGGCGCAAATTCATCCACGTCGACATCGAACCGACGCAAATCGGCCGCGTGTTCAACCCGGATCTGGGCATCGTTTCCGATGCCGGTGCGGCGCTGGATGCCTTCCTCGAAGTCGCCCGCGAAATGAAAGCCGCCGGCAAGCTGAAAGATCGTAGCGCCTGGGTCGAATCCTGCCGCGAGCGCAAGCGCACCCTGCAGCGCAAAACCCACTTCGACGAAGTGCCGGTCAAGCCGCAGCGCGTGTACGAAGAGATGAACGAGTTCTTCGGCAAAGACACCTGCTACGTCAGCACCATTGGTCTGTCGCAGATCGCCGGCGCGCAGTTCCTGCACGTCTACAAGCCGCGCCACTGGATCAACTGCGGCCAGGCCGGCCCGCTCGGCTGGACCATTCCGGCAGCGCTCGGCGTGGTCAAGGCCGACCCGAACCGCAAGGTGGTGGCGCTGTCCGGCGATTACGACTTCCAGTTCATGATCGAAGAGCTGGCCGTGGGCGCGCAGTTCAACCTGCCGTATATCCACGTGCTGGTGAACAACTCCTACCTGGGCCTGATCCGTCAGGCGCAGCGCGGTTTCGAGATGGACTACTGCGTGCAGCTGGCCTTCGAGAACATCAACGCGCCGGAGCTCAACGGCTATGGCGTCGACCATATCGCCGTGGTCGAGGGCCTGGGTTGCAAGGCCATCCGCGTGCTCGATGCCAACGACCTGCCAGCGGCCTTCGCCAAGGCCCAGCAGTTGATGGAAGAGCACCGCGTACCGGTAGTGGTCGAGGTCATCCTGGAGCGTGTCACCAATATCTCCATGGGTGTCGAGATCAACGCGGTCAACGAGTTCGAAGAGCTGGCCGCCCGCGGCGCCGATGCGCCGACCGCCATCTCGTTGCTCGACTAAGACCAACCCGTAGCCCGGATGAAATCCGGGGACTGCCAAGATTGCCCCCGGATTGCATCCGGGCTACGAAAAGAAGGAGCACCCCATGCCCCGTTTTGCCGCCAACCTGTCGATGCTGTTCACCGAAGTGGACTTCATGGACCGTTTCGCCGCCGCCGCCGAAGCCGGCTTCAGCGGCGTCGAATACCTGTTCCCCTATGACTTCAGCGCGGAAGAAGTCAAAGCGAGCCTGGACGCCAACAAGCTCGAACAGGTGCTGTTCAACCTGCCCGCCGGCGATTGGGCCAAGGGCGAGCGCGGTATCGCCTGCCACCCCGACCGCGTCGAGGAATTTCGCGCCGGCGTGGATCAGGCCATCGCCTATGCCCAGGTACTTGGCAACAAGCAGGTCAATTGCCTGGTCGGCATCCGCCCCCAGGGCTACGACTGCGCGAGCATCGAACAGACCCTGGTCGACAACCTGCGTTACGCCGCAACCATGCTGCAAGACGCCGGGATCAAGCTGGTCATGGAAATGATCAACACCCGCGACATCCCCGGCTTCTACCTGTGCACCACCAAGCAGGCCCTGGATATTCGCGACAAGGTCGGCAGCGCCAATCTGTACCTGCAATACGACATCTATCACATGCAAATCATGGAGGGCGATCTGGCCCGCACCATGGAAAGCAACCTGGCGGTGATCAACCACGTGCAGTTGGCCGACAACCCCGGCCGCCATGAACCGGGCAGCGGCGAGATCAACTACCGCTTCCTCTTCGAGCACCTGGATCGCATCGGCTACCAGGGCTGGATCGGCTGTGAATACAAGCCCGCCACCACCACCGCTGCCGGCCTCGGCTGGATGAAAGCGCTCAACGCAATCTGAATCAGAGGATATTTCTCATGGCTAAAATCGGATTTATCGGCACCGGCATCATGGGCAAGCCCATGGCGCAGAACCTGCAGAAAGCCGGGCACACCCTGTTCTTCTCCGAGCACTTCGAGAAGGCTCCGGCCGAGCTGATCGGCGACAACGGCATCGGCCTGGCCAACCCGCGCGAAGTGGCGCAGGAAGCCGAATTCATCATAGTCATGGTGCCGGACACCCCGCAGGTCGAGGACGTGCTGTTCCGCCAGGACGGCGTGGTCGAGGGCGTCGGCGCCGGCAAGGTGGTGATCGACATGAGTTCGATCTCCCCTACCGCCACCAAGGTCTTCGCCGAGAAGATCAAGGCCACCGGCGCCGCTTACCTGGACGCTCCGGTGTCCGGCGGCGAAGTCGGCGCCAAGGCCGCGACCCTGAGCATCATGGTCGGCGGCTGCGAGAAAGCCTTCGAAAGCGCCCTGCCGCTGTTCCAGGCGATGGGCAAGAACATCACCCGCGTCGGCGGCAACGGCGACGGCCAGACCGCCAAGGTGGCCAACCAGATCATAGTCGCGCTGAACATCCAGGCGGTGGCCGAGGCGCTGCTGTTTGCCGCCAAGAACGGCGCCGATCCGGCCAAGGTGCGCGAAGCGCTGATGGGCGGCTTCGCCGGCTCGAAGATTCTCGAAGTACACGGCGAGCGCATGATCAAGGGCACCTTCGATCCGGGCTTCCGCATCAGCCTGCACCAGAAGGACCTCAACCTGGCCCTGGCCGGCGCCCGCGAGTTGGGCCTCAACCTGCCCAACACCGCCAACGCCCAGCAAGTGTTCAGCACCTGCGCGGCCATCGGCGGCGCAGGCTGGGACCACTCGGCGCTGATCAAAGGATTGGAGCATATGGCCAACTTCTCGATCCGCTAGGAGTGACAGGTAGGTTGGGCTGAGCTCAGCGAAGCCCAACGTTGCGTGCGTACCCCTGTTGGGCTTCGCTGCGCTCAGCACCAACCTACGTCCCTTACCCTGATGATCATCAGGTCAAAATTTCGATCTGCCCGGCAGGCGGTGTCACGGCCTGTCTGCCGGGTGGGTCGATTCTAGTGCAGAGCGTCTGCCAGACGGACGCTGCGCACTAGAATCGAAGTTGCTACCTAACAAGAGAGATCGCCATGTCCATCGATCCGTCTTTCCATCCAACGTCCCTGCTGCGCGAGCTGTTCGCCAGCGCCATCGACGCCGCGCACCCGCGCCAGGTGTTGGCCGATTATCTGCCGGCGGATCGCAGCGGCAAGGTCATCGTCATCGGTGCCGGCAAGGCCGCCGCGGCCATGGCCGAGGTGATCGAGCAGCACTGGCAAGGCGAAGTCAGCGGCCTGGTGGTGACCCGCTACGAACACGGCGCCAACTGCACGCGAATCGAGGTGGTGGAAGCCGCCCACCCGGTGCCGGACGATGCCGGCGAGCGCGTGGCGCGGCGGGTGCTGGAGTTGGTCAGCAACCTGAGCGAAAGCGACCGGGTGATTTTCCTGCTCTCCGGCGGCGGCTCCTCCTTGCTCGCCCTGCCCGCCGCGGGCATTTCGCTGGCCGACAAGCAGGCGATCAACAAGGCCCTGCTCAAATCCGGCGCGGCGATCGACGAGATGAACTGCGTGCGCAAACACCTTTCGGCGATCAAGGGCGGGCGCCTGGCCAAGGCCTGCTGGCCGGCCAGCGTCTACACCTACGCGATTTCCGATGTGCCGGGCGACGAGGCCACAGTGATCGCCTCCGGCCCAACCGTCGCCGACCCCACCACCTCGGCCGAAGCCCTGGCGATCCTCGCCCGCTATCAGATCGACACCCCGGCCAATGTGCGCGCCTGGTTGCAGAACCCGGCTTCGGAAACGCTCAAACCCGGCGATCCGTACCTGAGCCGCAGCCACTTCCAACTGATCGCCCGCCCGCAGCAGTCGCTCGACGCCGCCGCCGAGAAGGTTCGCGAGGCCGGCCTACAGGCGCTGATCCTCGGCGACCTGGAAGGCGAATCCCGCGAGGTGGCCAAGGTTCATGCCGGTATCGCCCGGCAGATCGTGCTGCATGGCCAGCCGCTCAAGCCGCCCTGCGTGATCCTCTCCGGCGGCGAAACCACGGTGACCGTACGCGGCAATGGCCGTGGTGGGCGTAATGCCGAATTTCTGCTGAGCCTGACCGACAGCCTTAAGGGCCTACCAGGGGTTTACGCGCTGGCCGGCGACACCGACGGCATCGACGGCTCGGAAGACAACGCCGGCGCCCTGATGACTCCCGACAGCTACAGCAGGGCCTGCGAACTGGGGCTGAGCAGCAGCGACGAGCTGGACGACAACAATGGCTATGGCTACTTCGCCGCCCTCGATGCGCTGATCGTCACCGGGCCGACCCGTACCAACGTCAACGATTTCCGCGCCATTCTGATTCTCGAGGCTCCCGCCAAATGACTCCCAACAAGAAAGTAAAAATCCTCGCCACCCTCGGCCCGGCGATCAAAACCCAGGACGATATCCGCCAACTGGTGGAAGCCGGGGTCAACCTGTTTCGCCTCAACTTCAGCCACGGTGAACACGCCGACCATGCCCAGCGCTATGGCTGGGTGCGCGAAGTGGAACAGCGCCTGAACACCCCGATCGGCATTCTGATGGATCTGCAAGGGCCGAAACTGCGGGTCGGCCGTTTTGCCGAGGGCAAGGTCGAGCTGGTACGCGGCCAGACCCTGCGCCTGGACCTGGATAGCACCCCTGGCGACGCCCAGCGGGTCAACCTGCCCCACCCGGAAATCATCGCCGCGCTGCTGCCGGGCATGAGCCTGCTACTCGACGATGGCCGCTTGCGCCTGCGCGTAACGGCCAAAGAACCCACAGCGGTGATCACCGAAGTGATCGCCGGCGGCGAGCTGTCCGACCGCAAGGGCGTCAACGTGCCGGAAGCCGTGTTGCAACTGTCGCCGCTGACCGAAAAAGACCGCCGCGACCTGGCCTTCGGCCTGGAACTGGGCGTCGACTGGGTGGCGCTGTCGTTCGTCCAACGCCCCGAGGACATCCTCGAAGCGCGTGAACTGATCGGCGACAAGGCGCTGCTGATGGCCAAGATCGAGAAGCCTTCGGCGGTCACTCACCTCAAGGAAATCGCCGAGCTGTGCGACGCGATCATGGTCGCCCGCGGCGATCTGGGCGTGGAAGTGCCGGCGGAAAACGTGCCGCGCATTCAAAAGAACATCATCCGCGTCTGCCGCCAGCTCGGCCGGCCGGTGGTGGTGGCCACGCAGATGCTCGAATCCATGCGCTTCTCCCCGGCGCCGACCCGTGCCGAGGTCACCGACGTGGCCAACGCCGTGGCTGAAGGCAGTGACGCGGTGATGCTCTCGGCGGAAACCGCTTCCGGCGATTACCCGCTGGAAGCAGTGCAGATGATGAGCAAGATCATCCGCCAGGTGGAGAACGGCCCGGACTTCCAGGCCCAGCTCGACGTCGGCCGGCCCCAGGCCGAAGCCACGGCGTCGGATGCCATCAGTTGCGCGATTCGCCGCATCAGCTCGATCCTGCCGGTGGCGGCACTGGTCAACTACACCGAATCCGGCGCCAGCAGCCTGCGTGCCTCGCGCGAACGGCCGAAGGCGCCGATCCTCAGCCTCACTCCGAGCCTGAATACCGCACGGCGCCTGAGCGTGGCCTGGGGCGTGTACTCGGTGGTCAACCAGCGCCTGGGCAAGGTCGAGGAAGTCACCGGCACCGCCCTGGAAATCGCCCAGGCGCGCGGCATGGCGCAGTGCGGCGACACCCTGGTGATCACCGCCGGCGAACCCTTCGGCCAACCGGGCAGCACCAATAGTTTGCGGATCGAAACGCTGCGTTGAGCCAAGCAGCAGCGGCCAGACTCCCCCGGATTTCATCCAGGCTACGCTGAACACGTAGTTCGTAGGGTGGATGACGCTTCACCCATCCACCAAGCGCGATGGTGGATGAAAAAAGCGTCATCCACCCTACCCGGCTATATGGAGCTTCGGTCGCCAATCGCTGCCAGGACCGCAGCAGCGAAGACGCTGCGATCCTGTAGCCCGGATGCAATCCGGGAGCGATTGTGTAGGCACCAAATTTCCCCGGATTTCATCCGGGCTACGTTGATCGCGGACATGCCTAAGGCTTGCTCAATCCCATATTGGGATTGCTAGCTTGTAAGCATCCACTGTTCCCTCGGTGGGTGCCTCTTTTTATTCAGGCTTTATTCAGGTTCGCCGGCATGTTGCCACTGCTCCCTTCAGCCATAACCAGCCTGCGCGCCCTGCTTAACGGCTTTAGCCAGATATTTCTGCAGCGCCATCCCGGTTGCGGCGCGCTGGTGTTGCTGGCCAATGCCCTGGGCGCGCCCGAGCTGCTCGGCGGCGCCTTGCTCGGCGGTTTGAGCGGCCAGTTCGTCGCCCAGCGCCGCGGCTACGCCCAAGCGGATATAGATGCGGGGCTGTATGGCTACAACGGCATTCTGCTGGGTTTGCTGATCGGCCTAACGTTCGATGAGCCTGTCCTGGCGCCCTTGCTGATCCTATTCAGCGCGAGCCTCTCCAGCCTGCTGCTCGCCCCTTGGATGCAGCGCATGCGTGAGCGGCAGTGGCTGCCCGCCTTTACCCTGCCCTTTATCGTCCTGAGCTGGGCACTGCTGGCCCTGCCGTTGCAGTTGCAAAGCGGCGCGGCAATCGAAACCCCGCGGCTCGATGGTCTAAGCGCCTTTATCGCTATCGCCCGCGGCCTCGGCCAGGTGGTTTTTCTCGATCAGCTATTGGCTGGAATTTGTCTACTGCTTGGCCTACTGCTTGCGGACAAACGAGCCGCCTATTGGGCGTTGCTCGGCTCGGCCTGCGGCCTGGGTTTGGCGCTATACCTGGGCTGGCCGCAGCACACCGCCCTGGCTGGGCTGCATGGTTATAACGCGGTCTTGGCGGCCGTAGCCGTGAGCCAGGTACAGCGCGGGCCTTGGCTGCCGCTGCTGGCTATGGTTCTGGCGACGCTGTTGCAACCCGGCTTCGCCGCCCTGGGGCTGCCGGCTCTGACCCTGCCCTTTATCCTCGCGTGCTGGTTGATCACTGCCAGCCAGCGCCTGTTGATCAGTGCCGCTGCGGACTGCGCCCCCTTGCCAGCGCACGGTAAAAGCTTGCAGCGCCCAAGCAAAACTCCCTAGGCTGACGCACCGCCCGCTGATCCGAGCCTTCGGCTCAGCGTCAACCATGGAGTTATCAGGGTTCGTCATGGATAAGTTGCAGGATTGGCGCCAGCGCCTCTATATCATTATTTTCTTCACCAACACCCCGGCCGGGCAGCGTTTCGACCGTTACCTGCTACTGGCCATTCTGGCCAGCCTGGTGGTGGTGGTGCTCGATAGCCTCGACACCGCGCACCAGGACTACGGCGACCTGTTCATGGCGTTGGAATGGGGCTTTACCGCGCTATTCGCCATCGAGTACATCCTGCGCATTTATGTCAGCCCCAAGCCGCGCGAGTACATTTTCAGTTTCTACGGCCTGATCGATCTGCTTGCGGTGCTGCCGGCCTTTCTCGCCCTGGCGTTCGCAGACGCGCAGTATCTGTTGATCATCCGGGTGATCCGCATGCTGCGGATTTTCCGCGTACTCAAGCTCACGCCCTACCTGAGCCAGGCCAACTTCCTGCTGGTGGCGTTGCGCGGCAGTAAACAGAAGATCGTGGTGTTCCTGCTCAGCGTCAGCACCCTGGTGATCGTCTACGGCACGCTGATGTACGTGATCGAAGGTCCGCAGAACGGCTTTACCAGCATTCCGAAAAGTATCTACTGGGCCGTGGTCACCCTGACCACCGTAGGCTTCGGCGATATAGTCCCGAACACCGCGCTGGGCCAGGCTCTGGCGACCCTGGTGATGATCACCGGTTACTCGATCATCGCCGTGCCCACCGGCATCTTCACGGCCGAACTGGCCAATGCGATGCGCAGCGACGGCCATATCGAACATCCCTGCCCCAACTGCTACAAAGCCGAGCACGAAGCCGCCGCGGCCTTTTGCAATCGCTGCGGGCATGCGCTGTTTCCTCGCCAGATGCAGGAGCCCGACGCCGGCGCTTCCTGATATCAGCTCCTGCTAGCATGCCAGGGCGCTAGAATCCCGGCCCGCCTCGGTGGCTGATTTGTAGCCCGGATGAAATCCGGGGAAGATCTAACGGCTAATACCGCTCCCGGATTGCATCCGGGCTACATTCGCCGCCCTCCTTACGCAACGCACTCGCTTACCCCAATGCCAGCAAAAAGGCGGTCGAACCCCAGCGGCGATTCGGTAGTCACAAGAAAACAAGGGCACAACCCAGACCTAATAAGTACGCATACCGCGGCTGGCAACGGGAGCAGGCATGCCGCTACTCAAGCTATTTCACTTCATCGCGTTGATCGCCTGGTGCGGGGCGCTGCTCTACCTGCCAGCGCTGATAGCCGCGGGCACACGGGTCAACGATGCGTTGTTCTACCGCGACCACGCGCACCTGACGCGCATGATCTTCACCCTGGTGGCGACACCCGCGGCGCTGCTGGCGATAGGTTCGGGCACCCTGCTGTTCGTGCGCGACGCGGTCTTCGCCCCCTGGCTAATTCTCAAACTTTCAGCAGTGGCCGGCATGGTCCTTTGCCATGCCCTTTGTGGCGTGTTGGTGCTACGCATCGAGCGCTTTCCGGAGCGCGCCATCGGCCGTGAATGTCTGGTAATCGGCGTATTGATCACCGCGCTGATCGCCATGGGCCTGTGGTTGGTGCTCGCCAAACCGGCGCTGTGAATTCTGGACTCTGAACAAGGACTCAACGCGGCCCATGCCTATCCATCGTCTCGATATTGAAGCGAAGCCGGAATCGACGGGTTCAGAGATCCACATCCACGCCAACCGCCTGCTCGTAGACCAAGCGCCCGCCAAGGTAGGCGGCCAGTGCGATCAGCCCGGCGGTGAGCAGCGAGAGATACAGGCACCAGAGCTGCATGTGCTGCTCCAGCCCCTGGTAACGCAGGGTCCAGTTGAGGGTCGCCAGCGAGAGCATCATCACGGCGATGATCGCATGGCACCAAGCGGTGATTTTCAAGCGGATGCGCTCGACGATCAGCAGATCCAGCAAACCGGCCAGGCTCGCCAGCCAACCGCCCAGGGAACCGACGCCGGCCAACCACAAACTGGCGCGCGACCAGAACGGATCGCCACTCCACAAGAAGGCCAGATCGCTGGCCACCAGGCCGAGCAGCGCCGCCACCGGGAAGTGGATCATCATCGGGTGCAGCGGATGCCCGGCAATGGCGGCGCGACTGATAATGGATTCGTAGCGGTCGACCATATGGGCCTCCTCTGTCGGCAGCACGCGAAATACGGCCTCTCTATGCAGTTGACCGTTCTGCTGCTGACAGTTCCGTTGTTATCCGCCTGCAGCGGGCCGCAATCGGCGCTCGACCCGGCCGGGCCGATGGCCCGCGAGGTGGCGCTGCTGTGGTGGGCGATGTGCGCGTTCGCCAGCCTGGTGCTGCTGGTGGTGAGCGCGCTGTGGATCTACGCGATGCGCCGCCAACCGCGCGAACTCGACCCGCAGCAGGCCAGGCGCATCCACCGGCGCTGGATCGTCGGCGGCGGCATTATCCTGCCGACGGCGAGTATCGTGCTGTTGCTGGTTTTCGGCACGCCCATCGCCTCGCGCATGTTGCCGCTGCCGCTGAGCGGCGAACAGCCGCTGCGCATCGAGATCGTCGGCCATCAATGGTGGTGGGAGGTGCGCTACCCGGACAGCGGCGTGGTCACCGCCAATCAGCTGCATATTCCCGCCGCGCGCCCGGTGGATATCCAGGTCAGCAGCGCCGATGTGATCCACTCGTTCTGGGTGCCGCGCCTGGGCGGCAAGATCGATATGATCCCCGGTCACCTCAACCGCATCCGCCTACAGGCCGACCAGCCCGGCGTGTATCGCGGCCAGTGCTCGGAGTTTTGCGGCAGCCAGCACAGTCATATGGTTCTGTCCGTGCAGGCGCATAGCGAAGCGGATTTCGCCGCCTGGCTGGCGGCCCGCCAAACGCAGCGCATCGAGGCCCTGCCTGGGCCAGCGGGTGAGACCTTCGCCGCGCACTGCGGTCGTTGCCATCGCGTCGCCGGGGTCAGCGACGGCCAGCGCGCGCCAGACCTCTCCGACCTCGGCTCGCGCCCCGCCCTGGGCAGCGGCGTGCTGCGTAACGAACCTGGCGCCATCCTCACCTGGCTGCGCGAACATCAACGACTGAAGCCGGGCAACGGCATGCCGCTGCATGACGATATCGACCCCGATCAGCTGCAACGCATCGCCGACTGGCTCGAGGGCCTCGCACCATGAGCGAGCGGAAAAACGCGCCGGCCACCGATCCGGACCAGTTGCACGACCAGTTCAATGCGGTATGGGGCAACCCGCGCGGCTGGCGCGCGCTGACCATCGTCAACCACACCACCATCGGTCTGCGTTTCATGTACACCGGCGCGGCGTTTTTTCTGCTCGGCGGGCTGCTGGCGATGCTGATCCGCACCCAGCTCGCCCTGCCGAACCATGCGTTTATGAGCGCGGACGTCTACAACCAGGTGTTCACCATGCATGGCACCGTGATGATGTTTCTGTTCGCCGTGCCGATGATGGAGGGCATGGCGGTCTACCTGATCCCGAAGATGATAGGCGCGCGGGACCTGGTATTCCCCAGGCTGTCGGCCCTGGGTTACTACTGCTACCTGTTCGGCGGTCTGATTCTGGCGTCCAGTCTGTTGCTCGATCTCGCGCCCAAGGCCGGCTGGTTCATGTACACGCCGCTGTCCAGCGTCGCCCATACGCCGGGGCCGAACTCGGACTTCTGGCTGCTGGGCATCACCTTCGTGGAAATCTCGGCGGTCGGCGCCGGCATCGAACTGGTGGTGTCGATCCTGCGCTCGCGGACCCGGGGCATGGCGCTGCACCAGATGCCGATCTACGCCTGGTACATCCTGGCGATGGCGATGATGATCGTGGTCGGTTTTCCGCCATTGATTCTCGGCAGCATCCTCCTCGAACTGGAGCGCGCCGCCGGCATGCCGTTCTTCGACGTGACCCGCGG
Source organism: uncultured Pseudomonas sp. (assembly GCF_946885885.1). Next base: position 17,326 of record NZ_CAMPHN010000026.1, on the reverse strand, counting down.
CGGCGATCCGCTGCTCTGGCAACACCTGTTCTGGTTGTTCGGCCACCCGGAGGTGTACATCCTGTTCCTGCCCGCCGCGGGGATCGTCTCGACCGTGCTGCCGGTCTTCGCCCAACGCCCACTGGTGGGCTACCGCTGGGTGGTGCTGTCGGTGTTGACCACCGGTTTCATCAGCTTCGGCCTGTGGGTGCACCACATGTTCACCGTGGGCATTCCGCAACTGGCCCAGGCGTTCTTCTCGGCCGCCAGCATGCTGGTGGCGATCCCCACCGGGGTGCAGGTCTTCGCCTGGCTGGCGACCCTGTGGCTGGGCAAACCGGTGTACCAGTTACCGATGCTGTGGTTGGTGGGTTTTCTGATCGTGTTCGTCTGCGGCGGCCTGACCGGCGTGATGCTGGCCCTGGTGCCGTTCGATTGGCAGGTGCACGACACCCACTTCGTAGTCGCCCATATGCATTACGTGCTGGTCGGCGGCGTGTTCTTCCCGATGATGGCCGGCATTTACTACTGGCTGCCGCACTTCTCCGGGCGCATGCCCTCGGTGCGCTTGGGCCGTTGGGGATTCTGGCTGGTGTTCATCGGCTTCAACCTGACGTTTCTGATCATGCACTGGACCGGGTTGATGGGCATGCCGCGCAGGATTTACAGCTATCCGTCGGGGCTGGGCTGGGATCTGCCGAACCTGATCGCTTCGGTGGGCAGCTTTATCATGGCCATCGGCATCGCCACCATCGTCCTGGATATCCTTCTGCATTTCCGTTTCGGCCTGCCGGCGCAGGTCAACCCGTGGCGTGCCGACACCCTGGAATGGGCGACCTGTTTGCCGCCCAATGCCTACAACTTCGTCAGCCTGCCGGACGTGCGCAGCCGCTATCCACTATGGGACGACCCCGACCTGCCGCGCAGCATCGCCCGCGGCGAACATGCGCTCACCGTGATCGATCACGGCCGCCGCGAAACCTGGGGCAGCGATCCGCTGAGCGGCAAGGTGCGCGAAATCATCCATTTGCCCGGCAATAGCTGGTGGCCGCTGATCGCCGCGGCGTTTCTCGCGGCGCTGTGCATCGCCCTGCTGCTAAAGCTGTATTGGCTGGCTGCGGCAGCGTGCATCGCCACCCTGCTGAGCCTGCTGCGCTGGAGTTGGGAAAACGGCAGCCATCCACTGGCGGCGCCCGACGCCCGCACTCAACCCGGTGAACCACCGCTGCACTCGCGCACTTTCGACGGCCCCGGTTTATGGGGCATGGGCGTGACCCTGCTGGCCGACGGCGCGCTCTATCTGGCGCTGCTATTTGGCTGGTTCTACCTATGGACGGTGGCACCGAACTGGCAAGTGCCGCAGCAAGCGGTGTTCGATCATCGCTTGCTGCTGGCCAGCGCCCTGCTGCTGAGCCTGATCGCGGCCTGGCAACTGCGCACCGGCAAACGCCTACGCCGGGGCAACGAGCGCGGCTTGTTCGCTCATATGGCGCTGATCGCCGGGGTCGGTCTGGCGCAATCCGGCCTGCTGCTATGGACCCTGCTCGCCAGCGACCTGGCAGCGCGGGCAACGGCGCATGATGCGGTGATCGTCGTCCTGCTGATCTACAACCTGCTGCACTGCGCCCTGGCAACGGTGCTCAGCGCCCTGCAAGCCTGGCGCGTGCGCTGCGGTTATGTCGGCGCCCATGCCCCTTACGAACCGGTGGTGGTGGGCCAGCTCTGGTACTACAACCTCGGCGTGCTCTGGAGCAGTTATTTCGCCCTGGTGCTGTTCCCACCTACTTGGGGAGTCGGCGGATGAACGGATTACGCTCGCCCTACCACCCGCTGCATATCCCCCTCGGCCTGCTGATCTGGAGCCTGTGGTTCGTCTTGATTTACGGCGGTTTGTCCGTGGCCTGCGCGGTCGCGCCGCCAGCACCGCAGCAGGGTCAGTGGAACTGGTTGAATGCCCTGCTCGGGTTCAGCGCCCTCGTCACCCTGATACTGCTCGGCGCATTGGCGAGGTGGTCCTGGCGCGCCGGCCTGCGCATGCATCGGCAACCGCGCGAACGCTTCGTCGCCCGGCTCGCCGCCGGTACTCATGTGGTGGCCGCGCTGGCCACGCTGTTCGTCGCACTGCCGATACTGATGCTGCCGCCATGCCTGTGATCCTCGGTTTGGTTTTGCTGCTGGCGGCCCATCCAGCGGCGGCCCATGGCCTGCTGGATGCCCATCTCACGCCGCAGCTGCCGCTGATCCTCAGCGCCCTGTTGCTGGGCGCCGCCTGGTTGCTGTATGGCCTCGGTGCACGGCGGGTTCGCCCCCATGGCCGGGAAGCGCTTTGGCTGCACCTGGCCATGGCGATTGCCGTGTTGGCGGTATTCGGCCCTCTGGATGACTGGGCCGAGACCAGCACCAGCTGGCATATGTTTCAGCACATGCTGTTTATGCTGGCGATCGCCCCGCTCTGGGCGTTGGCCAGGCCCTTGCCGCAATGGCGTGCGCTGTGCGGGCCGCTATTGCAACCGCTATGGCGCGGTTTGCTGCGGGTTGGTCGCTATCCGCTGCCGCTGGCGATGCTGCATGGCGCGCTGATCTGGACCTGGCATACGCCCGGCCTGTACATCCTGGCGTTGGAGAACCTCTGGTGGCACATGCTCGAACACGCGAGCTTTCTGTTCAGCGCCTGGCTGTTCTGGTGGGCCTGCCTGCGCGCGCCACCGCAACAGGTGCCGCAAGCGCTAATGGCATTACTGCTGACACTGATGCACACCGGCCTGCTCGGCGCCCTGCTGACCTTCGGCAACAGCTCGTTCTATGGAGAGGATCGGGATATCGCCGATCAGCAACTGGCCGGTCTGCTGATGTGGGTGCCGGGTGGCCTGGTTTACCTGGCCTGCGCCGCTTGGATCGCCTGGTGTTGGCTGGGCCGCAGTTGGCGGCGCATAACTCGGCCGTTCGTGCCGGATAACGATAGGACAGTGTAGGAGCCAGCTTGCTGGCGATCTTGGTATATCAAAAGCATCGCCAGCAAGCTGGCTCCTACATGGCCCATATTCCGACTATTTTTTTAAAGAGTCGTGGGCTATTCGCTGCCGATGGCCTGCCGCACCAACTTATCGAGCGAGCCGTCCTCGCGCATGTCCAGCAGACTCTGATCGAAGCGCTGCAACAGCGCTTGCTGCTGGGCTTTCTTGCCGAATACCAGGTAGGTCGGGTTGATGCTCAGGGGCAGTTCCAGCGCCTGCACATTGTTTAACTGCAACTGCTGGATAAGGCGCTGCCCGGCCAGTTCGATGGCGATGACCGCATCCAGTCTGCCGGAAGCGAGCATTCTGAAATTCGCCTCGTCCGAACTGCTCTGGCTCGCCAGGATACGGCCGCTCTTGAGCGCCTCGTCGAACGCCGCGGTATAGCTCCAGCCGCGAATCACCCCGACGCGCTTGTCGTACAGGTCGCCGATTTGCTCGAACTTGATCGCCGCGCCCTTGCGCACGTAGATCAGCAGCTTCTCTTCGAAGAGCGGCTGGGAATAATCGAAGACTTCCAGGCGCTCCGCGGTTTTATAGATGCCGCCAATCCCCACCCTGCCGTTCTCGCCCATCCTCAAGGCGCGCTTCCAGGGCATCGCGCGGACTTCCACGCTAATCCCCGCCCGCTGGAAAACCGCCCGCAATAGCATCGGGTAAAGACCTTTGGCTTGGCCGGCCTCCTGGTACATAAACGGGGGGTTGGCGTTATCGATGGCGACGACGGGGTCGGCCAGCACCGGGGCTGTAACAAGACCCAAGGCGAGGACGAGCAAGAGGCGTGAAATTCTCATAGCCGACACCTATCGTGCTCCAGAGTCAGAATGACTCAAGCATAGTCTCAGACGGGCGACCTGTACTCGACATGCTTCACGGCACTCACGATGGCCGATACGAAAAACGCGATGGTCAGTCGCGCTCGGCCGGCGTCGAGGTGAGTTCGAAGGGACTGTTGCTGCGCCGCTGGTTGCGGTCTTCGCGCGGGGTGGCGCCGAAGAAGTTGCGGTAGGCGCTGGAGAAATGCGGGCCGGAAGAGAAGCCGCAGGACAGGCCGATCTGGATGATCGATTTACTGGTCTGCATCAGCAACTGGCGCGCCTTGTTCAGACGCAGTTCCAGGTAGTACTGGCTGGGCACACGGTTGAGGTATTGCTTGAAGATGCGCTCCAACTGCCGGCGCGACACACAGACATGGCGGGCGATTTCGTCGGTGGTCAGCGGCTCCTCGATATTCGCCTCCATCAGCAACACCGCCTGGGTCAGCTTCGGATGGCTGGAGCCCAAACGGTTCTGCAACGGAATGCGCTGACGTTCGCCGCCTTCGCGAATGCGTTCCACCACCAATTCTTCCGACACCGCACCGGCCAGTTCGGCGCCGTGATCGCGGGACAACAACGCCAGCAGCAGGTCGAGCACGGCCATGCCGCCGCATGCGCTCATGCGGTCGCGATCCCAATCGAACAGATGGCTGGTGGCGATGACCTTGGGAAAGCGCTCGCTGAAGTCGTCCTGCCAGCGCCAATGCACGGAAGCGCGGTAGCCATCGAGCAAGCCGAGTTGCGCCAGCGGATAGACGCCGGCGGACACCGCGCCTATCGCACAACCGCTACGCACCAGTTGTTTGAGCGCGCCGGAGAGCGCCGCCGGCATGGCCGCGGGCGGTTCGTCGGCGATCAGAAACAGCTTATGGCAACCCTCGAGCTTGCCCACCCAGGACTCGCCCGGCAGACGCCAGGCGCCCTCGCCCGGCGCTTCGGCCTGGAGGAACGACAGCTCGTAGACCACTTCGGGGTGGACACGCTGGGCGACGAGCAAGGCTTCCTCGGCCAACGCCAAGGTCAGGGGCTTGGTGTTGGGCCAAAGCAGGAAGCCGATTCGATGGGCATTCATGGCGGTGAGTTTAGGCTCTGTTGGCGTAATGGGGGCGCTTATTTAAGGCTGCCGGAGAGGAATTGCTGCAACCGCTCGGATTGCGGGTTGACCAACACCTCACGGGGGTCGCCGCGCTCCTCCACCACGCCCTTGTGCAGGAACACCAACTGGTTGGAAACCTCGCGGGCGAAGCCCATTTCATGGGTCACCACGACCATGGTGCGGCCTTCCTGGGCCAGGTCCTGCATGACCTTGAGCACCTCGCCGACCAGCTCCGGGTCGAGCGCCGAAGTCGGCTCGTCGAACAGCATCACCTCCGGCTCCATGGCCAGGGCGCGGGCGATCGCCACGCGCTGCTGTTCGCCACCGGACATGTGCGCCGGGTAGGCGTCCTTGCGGTGCGCGACGCCGACCTTGTTCAGGTAGTGCTCGGCTTTGTCGCGGGCCTCCTGCTTGTCCATACCGAGCACATGCACCGGCGCTTCCATGATGTTTTCCAGGGCGCTCATGTGCGACCACAGGTTGAAGTGCTGGAACACCATGGCCAGGCGCGAGCGCATGCGCTGCAGCTGCTTGGCGTCGGCGGCCTTGAGCGCGCCCTCTTTGTTCGGCACCAGCTTGAGTTCTTCGCCGTTGAGCAGGATTTTGCCGGCGTGCGGCTGTTCCAGCAGGTTGATGCAACGCAGAAAGGTGCTTTTGCCCGAACCGCTGGAGCCGATGATGCTGGTCACATCGCCGGCCTTGGCCGCCAGGGACACGCCCTTGAGCACTTCGTGGCTGCCGTAACGCTTGTGCAAGTCCTGAACTTCGAGTTTGTACATGGTTTCCACTCTCTTGAATCAGTCGCTCAACAAGCGACCCTGGCGAATAGGGGTGCGGCCGGCCACTTTGGCCAACCAACGATCGGGCAGTGCGAAACGCATGCGTTCGATGGCGAACAGCACGCCTGCGGTGCCGGCGTGGACCACACTGTGGCGGTCGTCCAACGGGTCGTGAACTTCGAATATCGGCGTGCCGGCTTCCACCCAAGCGCCGACCGGCTGCAAATAGCTGACCACCCCGCTATGGGGCGCATACAGCAATTCGGTGCCGGCAAAAGGCACGCCCTCGCAGCATTGCTCCGGTGCGGCCGGCCAGTCGCCGGCGATCAGGCCTTGCTCGGCGAGATAAGCCAGAATCGCCTCGGCATAGGCCTGGGCCTTGGCCGGCGTGGTGTTGTCCATGCCGCCCAGTTCCACCGTGGTGGCCAGGCAGACCGGATCGATGGTCGCGTCCGGGAAGCGCTCGGCCAGACGCAACCAGGGCGAGGAGCAGGCTTCGTCGAAGGACGAACCGCCGGACTCCTCGGCCAATAACACGGTGGCGGCGCCCAGTCGCGCAGCCAGCGAACTCAGCTGCAGCCATTGTTGAGGTGTGCCGTAAAGGTGCACCGCCGCCTCGAAGTCGCAATGCAGGTCGAGCACCACATCGGCGTCGTAGGCATGCTTCAGCAACAGACGCTGCAAACCTTGCAGCTCGGAGGTCGGTGCCGGCAAAGCCTCCAGCGCCTGCTGCATGGCCGCCCGGATCGAACGCACATTGCTCGGACCATCCTTGCCCAGGCGCCCTTCCAGGGCCGGGGCGATGGCTTCGGCCAGATCGAAAAAGCCACGGTTGAAATTCTTGCCGCTGCCGACCTCGAAACGGCCTTGGTGGCAACCTTGCACCAGTTGCCCCTGACCGATCGGATTGGCCACCGGCACCAGTTCGATCACCCCGGTCAAGCGGCCCTGCTCTTCCAGTTCGCGCAAACGTCGCTTGAGCTCCACGGCCACGCGCATGCCGGGCAACTCGTCGGCATGCATCGAGGCCTGGATATAGGCCTTGCATGGGCCGCTGCCGAAGCGGAACACGCTCAGCCGCCGCTCGGTGCCCGGGGTGTTCCAGGGTAATGGGTGATCGATTCTCTGCATGCCGATGTCCTCAGGCCTTGCGTGGCGCCAGGTAAGCCAGCCAACGGCGCTCGGCCAGTTTGAACAGGCGCACCAGGATAAAGGTCAGCACCAGATAGAACGCTCCGGCGGTGATAAAGGCTTCGAATGGCATGTAGAACCGCGAACTGACCGTACGCGCCGCACCGGTGATGTCGATCAGGGTAACGATCGACGCCAGGCTGGTGGTGTGCAGCATCATGATCACTTCGTTGCTGTACTGCGGCAGCGCCCGGCGCAACGCCGACGGCAGCAGGATGCGGCGGTACAGCTTGAGGCGCGACATGCCCATGGCCTTGGCCGCTTCGATCTCGCCATGGGGCGTGGACTTCAAGCTGCCGGCGAGGATTTCCGCACTGTAGGCGCTGGTGTTGATGGCGAACGCGAGCACCGCACAGAAGGTCGCGCTCGACAGATAAGGCCACATGAAGCTTTCACGCACCGCCTCGAACTGGGCCAGACCGTAGTAGATCAGAAACAGCTGCACCAGCATCGGCGTACCGCGGATCACATAGGTGTAGAGCCAGGCCGGAAAGTTCACCAGCGGCGATTTCGAGACCCGCATCAAGCCCAGCGGAATCGCCAGGGCCAGGCCGAACGTCAGGGCCAGCAGAAGAATCTTCAGGGTGACCAATACGCCGCCGAAGTACAGCGGCAGGTTTTCCCAAATCATGTTGTAGTCGAAGATCATGCGTGGGTGCTCCTCACAGATCGGCGGCTTTGGTGCCGACCGAGTAGCGCTTGTCCAGGTAACGCAGGGCCAGCAACGACACACTGGTCAGCACCAGGTAGAGCGCGGCGACCGCGAGATAGAAGGTGAAGGGTTCGCGGGTCGCATCGGCGGCGTTTTTCGCCTTGAACATCATGTCCTGCAAGCCCACCACCGAGATCAGCGCCGTGGCCTTGGTCAACACCAGCCAGTTGTTGGTGAAGCCGGGAATCGCGAAACGGATCATCTGCGGCACCAGAATGCGGAAAAACACCTTGATCCCGCTCATGCCATAAGCCGCGCCCGCCTCGCTCTGCCCCTTGGGGATCGCCATAAAGGCGCCACGGAAGGTTTCCGACAGATAAGCGCCGAAGATAAAGCCCATGGTGAACACACCGGCGACGAACGGATTGATATCGATGTATTCGTTGTAACCGAGCAGCGGCGCCACGCGGTTAACCAGATCCTGGCCGCCGTAGAAGATCAGCAGGATCAGTACCAGATCGGGAATACCGCGAATGACGGTGGCGTAGGTCTCCCCCAGAATCGCCAGCCATTTGATCGGTGACAAGCGAAATGCCGCGCCCAGGAGGCCCAGAAAAATCGCCACCGCCATCGAGGTCAACGCCAGAATCAGGGTAAGCCAGGCACCTTCGAGAATGGTCGAGCCGTAGCCGTTCAACATGCCCTAGTTACCTCATACGGGCGCCAGCGGGCGCCGGGAAGTACAGCGAAAAAGTGGCGCAAGTCGTTTCCATTCTCGCGGGCCGAAGCCAAGCGCCTGCGCCACTCTCGGTGAAAAGCGATAAATCGCCGTACGCTTACTCGCCGTAAACGTTGAAGTCGAAATACTTGTCCTGAAGTTCTTGGTACTTACCGTTGGCGCGGATGGCGTCGATCGCATTGCTGATTTTGTCGGCCAGTTCCTTGTCGCCCTTGCGCACCGCGATGCCGGCGCCATGGCCGTAGTATTTCTCCTGGGTGAAGTCCGGGCCGACCAGGGCGAAGCCTTTACCGGCGTCGGTCTTGAGGAAACCTTCATCGATATTCACGACGTCGGCCAGGGTGGCGTCCAGACGGCCGGAGGCCAGATCCAGGAAAGCTTCGTTCTGCGAGCTGTAACGCACCACTTCGACGCCGGCCGGTTCGAACTCGTCGCTGGCATGACGGTCGTAGATCGACGAGCGCTGCACGCCGACTTTCTTGCCCTTGAGGTCAACCAGCGGGTCGTTGATCACGCTGCCGGCCTTCATCGCCAGCTTGCCAGGGGTGTGGTAGTACTTCTTGGTGAAGTCGACCGATTTCAGACGATCTTCGGTGATGCTCATGGAGGACAGTACGGCGTCGAACTTGCGTACTTTCAGGGCCGGGATCAGGCCGTCGAATTCCTGCTCGATCCACTGACACTCGACCTTCATCTCTTCGCACAGCGCCATGCCGATGTCGTAGTCGAAACCGCTGATATTGCCTTCAGGGGTTTTGAAGGCGAACGGCGGGTAAGCGGCCTCGATACCGATGCGCAGCGGCTTGGTTTCTTCGGCCACGACCAACGGCGACAGCATGGACAGCGCCAATGCGCCCAGAAGTGCGATCTTCTTCATCTTGTGACTCCTACGAAAAGGAATGGCAGCCGGTTGCAAGAACCCGGTGAATGTCTATCCAGCCATTTATGCAGTGTAGAAAGAGTCGCCGTCTTTGCTGCATGACATGCAGGCGGCAAGCGGCTTCGGCTGGGTGTCGGCATTCTAGCGACAGCTCGAAAGTCGATATTTCTTCAATGCGACAAGTAATTACAGAAGGCCAGAAAGACGGGCGCGCGCAGCTTGACAGGGCCCGCGAAAAATGCAGACCAAGAGAGAAGAGTTAACCGATTGAAACAGCAATTATTGCGCCATCTATCCGAAAGCCTTTAACCACGGGCTTTTTAGTAAAACCGAAAACGACAAGCGGCCGATCCACCCAACAAAATGCACCCTGAACGTTCCCGCACACCCCACAAAAGTGCAGCGCGTTACTGGAAGGGTTACCGGCATGCACGCTCGCGCTAAAACCCTGAATTGACCAATAAAAAACGGCAACGCCCCGCTCCGGCTTTTGGCCGAAGCGGGGCGTTGTCAGCAAGCGCCGGTCAGGCGGCCTGCATGCTGCGATGGGTATCGATCAAATGTTGCACCACGCCAGGATCGGCCAGCGTGGAGATATCGCCGAGTGCATCGTATTCGGCGGTGGCGATCTTGCGCAGGATACGGCGCATGATCTTGCCCGAGCGGGTCTTCGGCAGACCGGGCGCCCACTGGATCACATCCGGCGTGGCGATCGGACCGATCTCCTTACGCACCCAGTTCTTCAGCTCCTGACGCAGCTGCTCGGAAGGCTCCAAGCCGGCATTCAGGGTGACATAGACATAGATACCCTGGCCCTTGATGTCGTGCGGCACGCCGACCACCGCGGCTTCCGCGACCTTCGGGTGCGCGACCATGGCGCTTTCGATTTCGGCGGTGCCCATGCGGTGCCCCGACACGTTCAATACGTCGTCGACGCGGCCGGTGATCCAGTAATAGCCGTCCTCGTCGCGACGGGCGCCATCGCCGGTGAAGTACATGCCCTTGAAGGTCTTGAAGTAGGTATCGACGAAGCGGTCGTGATCGCCATACAGGGTGCGCGCCTGGCCCGGCCAGGAATCGATGATCACCAGATTGCCCTCGGCCGCCCCTTCGATCAGGTTGCCCAGGTTATCCACCAGCGCCGGCTGCACGCCGAAGAACGGACGGGTCGCCGAACCCGGCTTGAGCGCGGTGGCGCCCGGCAACGGGCTGATCAGGATGCCGCCGGTTTCGGTCTGCCACCAGGTGTCGACGATCGGGCAACGCTCCTGGCCGATGGTCTTGTAGTACCAGTTCCAGGCTTCCGGGTTGATCGGCTCGCCGACCGAACCGAGCAGACGCAGACTGGAACCGTCGGCGCCCTGCACAGCTGCCTCGCCCTGGGCCATCATCGCGCGGATCGCGGTCGGCGCGGTGTAGAGGATATTGACCTTGTGCTTGTCGACGATCTTCGACACCCGGGTGATGTCCGGGTAGTTCGGAATGCCCTCGAACAACAGGGTGGTCGCGCCATTGGCCAGCGGCCCGTAGACGATGTAGCTGTGGCCGGTGACCCAGCCGACATCGGCGGTGCACCAGTAGATATCGCCCGGCTTGTAGTCGAATACCCGTTCATGGGTCAGGGCGGCATACAGCAGGTAGCCGCCGGTGGTGTGCTGCACACCTTTCGGCTTACCGGTGCTGCCCGAGGTATAGAGGATGAACAGCGCCTCTTCGGCGCCCATTTCCTTCGGCGCGCAGTGGCTGGACGCGACCGCCATCAGGTCCTCGAACCAGATGTCGCGGTGCGGGTGCCATTTGATCTCGCCACCGGTGCGCTTGCACACGATGATCTTCTGCACACTGTGGGTTTCAGGGTTGGTCAGGGCGTCGTCGACGTTGGCCTTGAGCGGTGTACGCTTGCCACCCCGCAGGCCCTCGTCGGCGGTGATCACCACCTTCGACTGGCAGTCGATGATGCGCCCGGCCAGCGCCTCGGGAGAGAAGCCGCCGAACACCACCGAATGGATGGCGCCGATGCGCGCGCACGCGAGCATCGCCACCACCGCCTCGGGGATCATCGGCATATAGATGGTCACCACATCGCCGCGGTGCACGTCCTGCCCGCGCAGGGCGTTGGCGAACTTGCACACTTGTTCGTGCAGTTCGCGATAGGTGATGTTCTTGTGCTCGGAGGGATCGTCGCCCTCCCAGATGATCGCGACCTGATCGCCACGCTCTTCCAGGTGACGGTCCAGGCAGTTGTAGGACACGTTGAGGGTGCCGTCGGCGAACCACTTGATGTCGACATGGTGATCGTCGAAGGAGGTCTGCTTGACCTTAGTGAACGGCTTGATCCAATCGAGACGCTGGGCCTGCTCGCGCCAGAAACCGTCGGGGTTGATCACCGACTGCTGGTACATGGCTTTATAGGTGGACTCATCGGTCAACGACTGAGCCGCCACCTCGGGGCGCACGGGATACAAGGACGCAGCACTCATCAAAAATACCTCGGTGGGTAGTTGTGGTTTTATGGTGCATTTTGTAGCCAGAAAGCCCTAGCAAGGCCATTCGACCATCGTATTAACGCCCTACGACGATAGTCCTCACAGGCTTTTAGCGGATAAAAAAATGGCGACCGAGCGGCCGCCATCGAAAACATTCCAGGGTAGGAACAGGAGAATGCCGGCGTTCACACCAAGCGGCTCGAAGTCTGCGCTGCAAGACTCGGCAGCGGCTATTGCACCAAGGTCGAAGTGCTGGAGCGGCAAGGCGGACGCCGCCCAGATACCGCCAAGGTCTTTGCTTTTACTTGTCGCTTGCAGCTTATGGCTTATCGCTTTCCCTACTCCTTACTCAAGCCGTGCTGGCGCAGCTTATTGGCGATGGTGGTGTGCGAGACGCCGAGACGCTTGCCCAGCTGCCGACTGCTGGGATGGTCGTGATACAGACGTTCGAGCACCGCTTTTTCGAAGCGCCCGAGGATATCGTCCAGCCCGCCTTCCACGGAAAACTCGCCGAGCGGATGGGGGGCGCCGTAGTCTGGCAGGCGCACATGTTCGAGCTTGATCGTGCCGCCCTCGCACAACGACACCGCCTGGAACAGCACGTTCTCCAGTTGCCGCACATTGCCCGGCCAGTGGTAGTGGGCGAGCTTGTCCAGCACCGCCGGCGCCAACGCGGGCAGCGGACAACCGATTTGCCGGCTGGCCTGATCGATGAAGTGCTCGACCAGCGGCACCAGGCCGTCCAGGCATTCGCGCAGCGGCGGGATATGCAGGCTGAGCACGTTGAGACGATGGTAGAGATCCTGGCGGAATTCGCCTTTGCCGCACAGCTCGGAGAGATCGACCTGGGTCGCGCAAACCACCCGCACATCCAGATAGACCTCCTCGTCGCTGCCGACCCGGCGGAAGCAACCGTCCTGCAGAAAACGCAGCAATTTGGCCTGCAAACGCGGGCTCATTTCGCCGACGCCATCGAGAAACAAGGTGCCGCCGGCGGTCAGTTCGAGCAGGCCGAGTTTGCCTTCCGGGCGCGCGCCCTCGAAGGCGCCGGGGCCGTAGCCGAACAATTCGGTCTCGGCCATGGATTCGGGCAAACCGGCACAGTTCAGCGCCATGAACGGCGACTGCCCGCGCGGGCTGGCCAGATGACAGGCGCGCGCCAGCAACTCCTTGCCGGTGCCGGTCTCGCCCTCGATCAGCAGCGGCGCATCCAGCGGCGCCATGCGCCGCGCCTCGCGCACCACCGCGGCCATCACCTTGGAACTCTGGAAGATGCTGTCGAAGCCGCGCAACTCCTGCTTGCGCACGTTGTAGATGCGCTCGCCGACCCGATCCGCGCGGTGCAAGGTCAACACCGCGCCGGCCAGGGCATCGCTCTCGTCGTGTTCGGTTTGCAAGGGCGCGATATCGGCGAGGAAGACATCGCCCTGCACTTTCACCCGCAAGCCGTTGATCCGCGACTTATTGGCGCGTACCAGCTCCGGCAGGTCGAAATCCTCGACATAACGCGACAGCGCCATGCCCGGCACCTCGTCCACCCGCACCCTGAGCAACTGCGCGGCGGCGCGGTTGGCGGCGACTATCGCGCCGCTCATATCGATCGACAGCACCGGAAAATCCAGGGCGCCGAGCAGCGCATTGAGTTCCAGGTGGCGACGCTCGCTGGGCATCAGGCCGACGCGCTTGACCCCGAATACCCCTGGGATCGCCTCGAATTTGGCGCGTAGCGATTGGAATTGCAGATTGATCAGGTTCGGGCAGTGCAAATAGATGGCATTACCCTGCTCGCCGCCGACCTCGCCGCGCGCCACGTTGATGCCGTATTCGACCAGAAAATTGAGGATGTCGCGCAGGATACCGATCCGGTTCTGACAGTGGACTTTTATACGCATGGCAAGGCTCTGACTGGCTGTTATCGGGCCGCCCGACGGGAAGAACCGGCGATAGCGGCTGTTTTTTCGTCAAGAATATGTGACAGCCAGCGCCAACAGCAAGACGATACTTGGCCGCACCGCCGGCAACGTAACTATTTCTTTACGAATTCATCGTTCGTTTCGGACTCAATACCTATGCCGCCCAGCTGCGTTATTCCGGCGGAGGGCGTATCCATAGAGGACAACAAAAGCCCCAGGAGGCGGCGATGAAGAACACCCAGTATGTGGCTCGGCAACCCGACGAGAACGGCTTTATCCACTACAGCGAAGCCGAACACGGCGTGTGGAACACCCTGATCACCCGGCAGTTGAAGGTGATCGAAGGCCGCGCGTGCCAGCAATATCTGGATGGCATCGAACAGCTCGGCCTGCCCCACGAGCGCATTCCGCAACTCGGCGAAATCAACCACGTGCTGGAACGGGCAACCGGCTGGCGGGTGGCGCGGGTGCCGGCGCTGATCCCCTTTCAGACCTTCTTCGAGCTGCTGGCCAGCCAGCAATTCCCGGTGGCGACCTTTATCCGCACGCCCGAGGAGCTGGACTACCTGCAGGAGCCGGACATCTTCCATGAGATCTTCGGCCACTGCCCGCTGCTGACCAACCCCTGGTTCGCCGAATTCACCCACACCTACGGCAAGCTCGGCCTCCAGGCAAGCAAGGAAGAACGCGTATACCTGGCGCGCCTGTACTGGCTGACCATCGAATTCGGTCTGGTCGAAACCTCAGCCGGGCGCAGGATTTATGGCGGCGGTATCCTTTCTTCGCCGAAAGAAACCCTGTATTGCTTGTCCAATGAACCCGAGCATCAGGAATTCGACGCCATCGAAGCGATGCGCACCCCCTATCGCATCGACATCCTGCAACCGCTGTATTTCGTCCTGCCCGAGCTCAAGCGCCTGTTCGAACTGGCCCACGAAGACATCATGGCCATGGTCCAACAGGCCATGCGCCTGGGCCTGCACGCGCCGAAGTTTCCGCCGAAAGCGGCCTGACGCTGTTGGTTGGGCCGGGCCGCGCAGGTTGGCGCTGAGCCTGCGAAGCCCAACAGGGAGTGCGTAGCGCTCCGCTCGACATTTTCATGCCTTGTAAACGCAATGTTGGGCTTCGCCAAGCTCAGCCCAACCTACCCCCATTACCAATCTCAGGAGAACCCCATGAGCACCCTTGCCCAAGCCCAATGCGAAGCCTGCCGCGCCGATGCGCCGAAAGTATCCGATGAAGAATTGGCCGAGCTGATCCGCGAGATTCCGGACTGGAACATCGAAACCCGCGACGGACATATGGAGCTGGAAAAAGTCTTCCTGTTCCGCACCTTCAAGCACGCCCTGGCCTTCAGCAATGCCGTGGGCGCGATCGCCGAGGAAGTCGGCCATCACCCAGCCCTGCTCACCGAATGGGGCAAGGTCACCGTCACTTGGTGGAGCCATGAAATGAAAGGCCTGCACCGCAACGACTTCATCATGGCCGCGCGCACCGACGAAGTGGCGAAAACCGCGGAGGGGCGCAAGTGAGTCATTTCAACCGGGTCGTGCGGGTGCCCGGCGACCCGATTCTCGGCCTGATGGAGGCCTATCGCGGCGATCCCAATCCGGCCAAGCTCGATCTGGGCGTCGGCGTCTACAAGGACGCCCAGGGCCTGACGCCGATCCCCCGCGCGGTCAAGCTGGCCGAGCAGCGCCTGGTCGACGGACAAACCAGCAAGAGCTATATCGGCGGCCATGGCGATGCGTTGTTCTGCGCGCGCCTGGCGCAACTGATCCTCGGCGCGGACAACCCGCTGCTCGACGCACACGCCGCCGCCAGCCAGACCCCGGGCGGTACCGGCGCCCTGCGCCTGGCCGCGGATTTTATCGGCGCCTGCCTGCCGGGCCGCGGCATCTGGCTCAGCGATCCGACCTGGCCGATCCACGAAAGCATCTTCGCCGCCGCCGGTTTGTCCGTGGGTCATTACCCCTACGTCGGCGCCGACAACCGGCTCGATATCGAAGGGATGCTCGCGGCCCTGGCGCAGGCGCCCCAGGGCGATGTGGTGCTGTTGCACGCCTGCTGCCACAACCCAACCGGCTTCGACCTCGGCCCGCGCGACTGGAAGCGCGTGCTGGAGGTGGTCAAGGCGCGCGAATTGCTGCCGCTGATCGACTTCGCCTACCAGGGTTTCGGCGACGGCCTGGAACAGGACGCCTGGGCCGTGCGGCTGTTCGCCAGCGAATTGCCCGAGCTGCTGATCACCAGCAGTTGCTCGAAGAATTTCGGCCTGTACCGCGAACGCACCGGCGCTTTGCTGGTGTGCGCCGCCAGCCCGGAAAAACTCCTGGACGTGCGCAGCCAATTGGCGTTTCTCGCCCGTAACCTCTGGTCGACGCCACCGGCCCACGGCGCGGCTGTGGTCGCCAACATCCTCGACGATGCCGAGCTGAAAAGCCTGTGGAGCAGCGAACTGGACGGTATGCGCCAGCGCGTCGCCAACTTGCGCGCCGGCCTGGTCGAAGCCTTGCAGCCTTACGGGCTGGCCGAACGTTTCGCGCATATCCGCGTGCAGCGCGGAATGTTCTCCTACACCGGTTTATCGCCGCAGCAAGTGCAACGGCTGCGCGATGAATTCAGCGTGTACATGGTCGGTTCCGGCCGAGCCAATGTCGCGGGGCTGGATGCCGAGCGGCTCGACGAACTGGCCGGCGCCATCGCCGCGGTGTGCCGCTGACCGTCAGACCGCTGACCATCGAATAGGCGCGCGGGGAAACAGCGCGCCGTACCTCAAAACTCCATCGCCACCGCGGCAAAGCACAGCAACACCCCTACCAGCATCAAGAAAGCCCAGAAACCGTCTTGGAATCGCTTGTGCGGAACGGCATGGCGGGCCTTCGCCAGAACGGGCGCCAGCGCCCCCTCGCCTTCCTGCTCGAGCAGGTCGATCAAACGAGCATTGAGCCCAGTGACGGTTTCAGCGACGGGAGCGGGCAACGGCGCCTCCGGGCAAAGTTGACTATTGGTGTAGCTGGCGATCACCTCAGCCGCGCCTCCGGCGCGCTGACGCAGCACATCCAAACGCGCCCGCACCCTCAATTTGAGTAACGAGCTGGCTTTAGCCAATCCTTGCTCGGCCTGAATCAGCTCCCATTGCTCGCATGCACGACGGTCGGCCAGGGCGTTCCATAACAGCTCCCCGAGTTCCAACTGGTATTGCGCATCGAGCACATAATTGACCGGCGCCAGGCAGATACAACGCAGCTCGCGACCATAGGCCGGCAACAGGCTCTGCGGCTGGAGTGCGTAAGTCGACTCGCTACTCATCTGATCGCCGATCACCAGTCGCAGGCGGTCCCACTCGCCGGTGCGCTGCAACAACCCTGGCCGCCCCGCCGCCTGATCGCGCACCTGCAACGCCAACAGCATCCTTTCGAGCAACTCCTCGGCAACCTGATAGAGCGCCTGGTCGGCGTGCAGTCGGTCGGCGCCGATAAAAATCTGATAGCGCTCGCTGCCTACCCGTTCGATCAGCAGCCGCGGCTGGCGCGTGAGCAGCCCCGGATAAGCCAACGTACGCACGCTCTCCGCACCCGAGCGCAGGGTGACGCTCATGCTCGGCAACATGGCGCTGATCACCTCGGCAACTTCCGCATTGCACGGATCGGCGAGGGTTTCGCGCAGGGTGGCGAGGCGGCCGGGTGGGGCCAGACGCTCATGCAATTCGGCAACCCCAACACAGTGCGCCTCGTTGCTGGCCAGCATGAAAGTACCGAGCACCAGCCCGGCCACCA
>NZ_CAMPHN010000025.1 GCF_946885885.1 uncultured Pseudomonas sp. | reverse complement strand
TCTCGCGCTAAAACAGGCTCCGGCGCGGTCGCGATGAAACGGCAACAGACCCTAAACTTCAAGCAGTTCTAGCGGTTTTTTTAGAGAAGGAATAACGCGATGGCACTGATGCAAGGGGATGCCTTATCTCTGTTGCTGTTCCGGCTGCACAGCGGCAGGTTGTTGGGCATCAACCTATTGAAGGTCAACGAAATCATTCCCTGCCCGCAGTTGACCAAAATACCCAATAGCCATCCCCATGTGCGTGGCGTTGCGTCATTGCGCGGCGTCCCGCTCACGGTGATAGACCTGGCCCGCGCCATCGGCGAGCGGGCGCCCGACGATAATCGCGAAGGCTGCCTGATCGTCACCGAGCTGAGTCGCTCCCGCCAGGGCCTGCAAGTACAAGGCGTGGAGCGCATCGTACAATGCTCCACCCGCGATGTGCGCCCGCCACCCGTGGGCTCGGGCTCTAAAGCCTTTATCACCGGTGTAACGCAGATCGACGGCAGCATCGTGCAGATTCTCGATATCGAAAAAGTGTTGCACGAACTGGTCCCGGCGCACGTCGAAGAACTCGACGAACGCCTGCTCAGCCAGGCCGAGCGCGACCTGCTGGTGGGCCGCCGGGTGCTGGTCGTCGACGACTCCCATGTCGCCTTGCAGCAAACCCTCAATACCCTGCGCAAACTCGATCTGGATTGCCAGGCCGTACGCAGCGCCGCCGCCGCCCAGGAAATCCTCCTGGCCCAGGCCGAAGCCGGGCAGCCCATCGAGGTTTTGGTCTCGGATATCGAAATGCCGGAAATGGACGGCTACGATCTGGTGCGCGAAATCCGCAAAAGCCAAGCCATCGGCAATACCTACGTGCTGTTGCACACCTCGCTGGACAGCACCATGAACACCGAAAAAGCCCGCCTGGTCGGCGCCAACGACGTATTGACCAAGTTCTCCACGGTGGACTTGAGCAAGGCGCTGGTACGGGCATTTCAGAGTTTGCAGTAACCTGTCGGGTTAGCGCAGCGTAACCAGGACCCGCGACAGCCCCTTCAACAGCGGCAGCGGGGTGGCGCGCCAGAGCATGCCGGGGCGGGCCAGTGGAATCTGGCCGCGCAGGATGACGCCGTAGTCGAGCGACGCCGCGTGAGGAAAGTAGTCCTTATGGATCGAAACGATCTGCCGGAATCCCTTGCGGTAGTAATAGGCCAGCTGCGGGTCGGCCGGTTCGTCGCTACGCCTCCTGCGCTTGGCGTGCACGTACTGCCACACGGGCAGGGCGGCGTTCCTTTCCAGCGCCTTGCGCAGGCCAGGAATGGGCGAACCGAGGTAGATGTCCCGCCATCCGCCCTTGAGCAGATACGGATACAGGAAGGCGAAAATCGCCTCGACCGCCTGCGGCTTCGTACTGCTCAGGCTCAGGCCGAACAGCGAGCGTGTAATGCAGCCGCTGGCCCCTTCCAGGGCGGCGGAATCCCTCCATTGCACCGGCGCGGTGAATATCGCCGGCGTGATCGGGCGTAGGAAGAGAGACGCAAGCGCACTGCCCGAATCCGTACAAAAGGCGCCGACGCAAAGCTCGGGATAGGCTGAGATCCTGCGCTCCAGCATCTCCGCGCAGGCGGCCTGGTCGGCTTCCCACTTCACGCGCTCGAGTGCGAGCAGGGCCGGGATGTCGTCCGCTGTCAGAAAACGGGTGTGTAGCGTACTCATGCCGACATTCTCCTTATGCGGCGCCGATGGGATTGCGTTGTGACCGGCTGACCTCATCGATCAAGCCCGACAGGTAACCTCGCGTGATCAGGGCATGGCCGCGATACGCCTGGATCTGCATGAGTTCTCGGTGCAGGTGCTGTAAGCGGAAGAACGGAACCGCGGGGAAAAGATGGTGCTCGGCATGAAAATTGACGCCGTTCTGCGCGATCAGCAGGCGCTCCAGCCAGCCGACCAATACGGTGCGCGAGCCGAGAATGCCTGGCGCGGACATACCGTAGTGCTCGCCGATGTCGCGCAGATACAGAATCGCCATCAGGAAGGTCGCCAACGGCAGAAGCCAATAGAGCAGGATCGCCGTCCACAGCCCGAAATACGTGGCCAGGCCGGCCACCGCGAACCAGAACAGGGTGCGCGTGATGCGTACGGCGCGGGGCAACTCAACGGCCATGCCAGCGTCGACCGTGTAGCGTTTCAGCTCGGCCAGGGTATAAAAGCCGATGCAGTGCTTCAGCACTTCGAGCCATAGCTGCATCCGTGTCATGGGGAACTGGTAGCGCGCCCTTTGCAGCGACGAAACCCAATTGGGGTCGAGGTCGGTGGCCACGTGGGCATGGTGCTGCAGATGGTTTCGGCGAAAGCCATGCACCGTGATGAAAAAGGGCAGCGCCGTCAGCACATCGCCCAGCACATCGTTGAGCGTCCGCTGCTGTCGGCTGAACTGATAGTGGGAAAAATCGTGCATCAGCGTCAGCAAGGCATGCTGCCGTGTCGCGATAAGCAGCATGCACGCCAGGCTGATCGGCGCGCTGGCGATCGCCGTCGCCGCGCCAGCCAGCGCGATGATGCACAGCCATTCCAGCAGTGTCTGCAACAGCAGGCGTAGCGGCGCCGGCCGGACCAATTGTGTGAGCACTTCGCGGTCGAGTTGGATCGAGCGGGGACGTCGTTGTGTGGGGATTGGGCGGGCTTCGGTCATGATATGGTCTGTAGGTCACAATGGCCGCGATGCTAAAGATCGAATGTTTCAGCCGTATGACCTCTGCATGGCGCAATGCTGACAAATGCATCCGTGCAGCGCGCCGCCACTCGTCGATACTTCGCCCTGCGATGCATCAATTTCAATGCAGCCCGGCCCGTTCGCGTTATGCGATGCCGATTGGCGGTGGTGAGATAAGCTAAAACCTCGGACGCTGGGGGTGACAACTGTGGCGGGATTCGCATGGATTCGCTGATCACGGCGGCGGCGCGGGCGCTGGCGGCCGGTGATCCCCTCGGCGCGCTGAACCGGGTCGCCTTGCGCGACGACGCCCCTGCGCTCGCGCTACGCGGCATCGCGATGGCGCAACTCGGCGATTTCCCCCGAGCGAAAGCGCTGGTGCGGCGTGCGGCGCGCGCCTTCGGCCCGAAAGAGACCCTGGCCCGGGCGCGGTGTGCCGTCGCCGAGGCCGAGATCGCCCTGGCCTCGCGTGATCTGGGCTGGTCTGCGAAGAGGCTCGATGCCGCGCGGGCAATGCTCGAAACGCACGGCGACCGGGTGAACGCCGCACATGCGCGGTTGCTCGAAATCCGGCGTTTGCTTCTGATCGGCCGCCTCGACGAGGCCGAGTGCCGGCTCGCCGAGTTCGAGCCGGCGTCCTTGCCGCCGGCGTCTAGGACGGTTCATGAGCTGATCGTTGCGGGAATCGCCATCCGCCGCCTGCAAACGCAGACCGCGGGCGCCGCGCTCGCCCGGGCCGAGTTCGCCGCAGGTCACGCGGGCATCCCGGCACTGACGGCGGAAGTCCAAAGCGCGCGCCATACCTTGGATACGCCCGCGGCGCGGCTGATTAGCCATGGTCAGGAGCGGCCTCTACTGCTCGAAGAGGTCGAAGCGCTCCTGGCCTCGGCGGTAATCGTGGTGGACGCCTGCCGTCATGCCGTGTGTGGCAAGGGCACTCTGGTCCCGCTGGTAAAACGCCCGGTATTGTTCGCGCTGGCGCGTGCGCTCGGCGAAGCCTGGCCCGCGGACGTACCGAGGGGAACACTGATCGCCCAGGCATTCCGAACGAAATTCGCCGATGAAACGCATCGCGCGCGATTGCGCGTCGAACTCGGACGGCTGCGCGCGGTACTGCGCCCCCTGGCCGACATAATCGCCACGCCGCGCGGGTTTGCCCTGGTGCCACGCAATGCGGCAGAGATAGTCGTACTGGCGCGGCCGATCGAAGAAAAGCATGCGGCGGTACTCGCCTTCCTCACCGATGGCGAGGCGTGGTCGAGCTCGGCCCTTGCGCTGGCCCTTGGCGCCAGTCAACGCACCGTGCAGCGGGCGCTCGATGCGCTTGCGGCGGCTGGCAAGGTGCAGTCCTTTGGGCGCGGCCGCGCGCGTCGCTGGATGACCCCGCCCGTACCGGGATTCGCGACGACCTTGTTACTCCCCGCTCCACTGCCCAGTGACTAGGATGCACCTCACTACCGAACGACGAGGATGCAAACATGAAACGATCAACAGCTGAAATCACCCGAGAATATGGCCCCTTTGCGGGTGTCGACGGCGTGCATGGCGTCACCTACGACGGCCAGCACGTCTGGTTCGCCGCCGGCGACAAGTTGCACGCCCTCGACCCGGCGAGCGGCAAGGCACAGCGCTCGCTCGATATCGCCGCCCATGCCGGAACCGCCTTCGACGGCCAGCACCTGTTCCAGATATCCGAAGACCGAATCCACAAGATCGATCCGCAAACCGGCCAAGTGCTCGCCAGCATCCCTGCGCCCGG
This sequence comes from uncultured Pseudomonas sp., assembly GCF_946885885.1. The sequence goes on along the minus strand of NZ_CAMPHN010000025.1, from coordinate 35,596 downwards.
CGGCGGCGACTCCGGCCTTGCCTGGGCCGAAGGCGCGCTCTGGGTCGGGCAGTACCGGGAGCGCAAAATCCATCAGCTCGATCCCGAAAGCGGGGCGATCCTGCGCACCATCGACTCCAACCGCTTCGTCACCGGCGTCACCTGGGTCGACGGCGAACTCTGGCACGGCACCTGGGAAGGCGACGAGAGCGAGCTACGCCGAATCGACCCGCAAACCGGGGAAGTGCTCAATAGCCTCGAAATGCCGCCTGGGGTCGGCGTATCCGGGCTCGAATCCGATGGCGGCGAGCTGCTCTTCTGCGGCGGCGGAAACAGCGGCAAGCTGAGAGTCGTGCGCCGGCCGAAATAAGGCAGCGCATTCGCTGAGGGGTCGAGATTCCTCGGCTCCGGGATTGCAGTGGCCAGGGCAATACTGATTCAGCCCCCCCAGGGCCAACAGCATCTGCTCGCGCATCCAAAGGTGTCCTGGGGTGCTCGAATGGCGAACGTGATGAAGGATGCGCAGCGTATAACGCGGCGCCTCGAACGGCACGGCGTGCATCACCAACGCAGCGGCATGGCTCAGTTGCAAAGCAGCCAGGCGTGGTAGCGTGAACAGATAATCTGACTGGGCGACGATGAAGGGGGCCGCCATCACGCTGGGCAACTGCACGGCCACATCCCGTTGCAGCCCCACTCGGGCCAGCGCCGAGTCGATCACGCTGCTCGCGTCCTCCCAGGGCAGCACGGCGATATGCCGCTCGGCGAGGTATGCCTGCAACGACAGGTTTGTGCCGATCCGCGTATGTCCCTGGCGAGCAACCACCACGTAGTCATCGCTCAGGTAGTCCAGCGCTTCGATGCCCTCCGGAAGCGGCGCATGGCCATGCGTGACCCCCAGGGCAAAGTGGATGCGGCCCTCGCGCAGTTCATCCAGCGAGTCGCGGTGGCTGGCATGGATTATCTTGAGGCGCAGGTGGGGCGCCACCTGCCCCAGCCTGGCCACCAGCGAGGGCAGTAACGCATAGGCGGTGTAGTCGGTAGCAGCGAAGACAAAAGTCTGGGTGCTGCTCTCAGGGCTGAACGGTGCGGCACTGCTCAGCCGGTCGGCGAGGATGCGCAGCGCGTCGGCCACGCCGCCCGCCATCAGCTCGGCCTGCACGGTGGGTTGCATGGCATTGCCGGCTCGCACGAAGAGCTCGTCGGCCAATGTCTCGCGCATCCGCGATAGGGCATGGCTGCAGGCCGAAGGACTCATCGCCAGCTCGTCGGCCGCTGCCGCTACGCTGCGGTGGCGGAACAGAGCATCGAAGACCAGCAGTAGGTTGAGATCGAGACGACGCAGATTGGAATGCATAGTGTTCATGGCCTACTGAAAAAAATGCAGCACATGCATTTTGCGACTTCTCTACCATTCTGTCTCGAATCCCTTATCGAGACCGCACCGCGGCCAGGAACAGCAACATGAACACCCCCACTTTTCGCACCGCCATGCCGGCAGACACCTCCCGCTGCTATCAGATTGAGATATCGGCTTACGAGGGGGATGAAGCAGCTACCCGAGAGAAGATCGCCACTCGTATCGAGCAGTACCCGCACGGTTTCCTGATCATGGAACTAGAGGGTCAGATCATCGGCTTCATCAACAGTGGCTGTGCGCACCAGGTGGTCATGTCCGATGAGGAATTCAAGGAGTTGGTCGGCCATGATGCCGAGGCGCCGAACGTGGTCATCATGTCGGTGGTGATAGCCCCCGAGCACCAAGGCAAGGGCTACGCCTCGCTAATGATGCGCACCTTCATCGAACGCATGCAGGCGATGAGCAAGAAGACCATCCACCTGATGTGCAAGGAGCGCCACGTCGAGCTCTACAAGCGCATGGGCTACGGTTATATGAAACCTTCGACTTCTGACCATGGCGGCATGGCTTGGCATGAGATGATTCTGGAGTTCTGAGCAGCCTTCCAACTACCGGAAATGGGCATATCCGCTTCTGGCCGAGTGATGCCGCTTATGAACGGCGGCTTTCGGCCAGGAGCGGACAGTGATCCCTAATAAATCCGTCCCTTTTTTGCTCGCCAACACAACATCTAGTGGTTGACGAATAGCCCGAATGACGTCAAAAAGGACTGGTTAGATATTCAGTGATTCACAAGGCGACGAACGGCAAAGCCTAGAGCCATCGAGGCTTTGCATCCATTCCCCCACAGTCATCCACAAATCACCCACAAGTTATCCACAGTCTAGATGTTGTGGTCGCCTTGCATTGTGCGGAATGCAGCATTAACGTGGTTTCGCAGGCAAAAGCCCGGACACTGCAAGGGGCCAATGTCTGAACTGCTGGCCTTGAATGAGGCATGGGCGGAAGGAAAGGAAGCTAGCGAGTGATCACGCTTCGGTCGACCAAAACTTGGCGAGATCACCCGCTCCACCAGACGCACAACGGCAGGAAACCGCGTGGCCCGATTGGGGTGTCTATTCAGCCAAATCGTTGGCGGTAACGTCAACGGACCTTTGACGAATGGTTCTCCAGTTCGGGCTAACTTTCACACGCCCAACATGAGGAATCGTTCCCATGGGTAATTCGAAACAAACCTCGCAAGACGTAGCATCGCTTGCATCCCAGACCCTCCGTGATCCCAACGCTTCGGCCATTGCCAAGAGCCTTGCTGCTTCGGCGCTGGCCCAGGCATCTACCAGCAAGCAGACGGGGGCCGACATGGAAGCGAAAGCCTCCAAGGCGCTCCAGAGCGATAAGTACAGCGAGACGACTAAGACCCTCGCGGGCTCCGTCGTTTCCCAGTCTGACAAGAAGCGCTGAGGAGGTGGGGCATGGATAACTACTACGTACACACCGGTACCGATAAGCAGGGCGACCATGAGGTTCACAAGGACGGATGCTACTTCCTTCCGCTGGCCGAGAACCGCATTTACTTGGGTATGCATGGAAGCTGCTACGGCGCCGTAGTTGCTGCTCGGCAGTATTACCTTCGCTCCAACGGCTGCGCCTTCTGCTCGGCAGCGTGTCACACCTCCTAGGTCCAGCGGGGGCAAGGACGCCCCTTTCCACTATCCGCTGCGTCTTAGAGTGAGGTTTTTGGAAAAGGGGACGGATTTATTTATAACCCCGAAAGGCCGTTCCTGGCCGGTTTGTGCCGGTCGTCAAGGGCTGCTTTTGGCCGAAAGCTGACCCTCAGAGCAGAAAAAATAAATTCCCCTCTGGTCTCCGACCCAGCCAAGCCGGCCAAGACTGAATACAATAGACGCCTGATAATCCTGTGCCATAAATATGGCTGTACCGGACAAGGAACTCGCCTCTATGGCCTCCCCAGATAAACAGCAAAAACGCGCCCGGCGGGCCAAAGCCAAGGCCAAGGCCAAGCAGAACCGTTCGGGTAAGTCGAAAGTCAGTGTCGTACATCCGCTGCTGGCCAATCCGCTGATCAACGAGCCGTTCGATGATGTTGAAATCGACCTGAGCACCTTCGATTTCCAGGATATCGAAGAGAACGGTTTCGACCCGGCGGACTTTGACGACCTGTTCCAGACGATGAAAATCGGCGAAGACATCAGCCTGGTGGCCATGTGTTTGGTGTTCCTGCAATACCCGGTGTTGGAGCTGGTGATCGCCGAGGAAGCGGAAGAATCCGCGACCGACTTCATGATGGGCCTGCTGATCACCTATCGCTGGATCTTCCACGGTGAAGACGAAGACACGGCAGTGGATTGGCTCGAGCGCGAGGCCTTCCAGAGCGCCTACAGCGAAGCGTCGATGATCCTGCAGAAGAAAAACGCTCGCGGCACTTCAGGCGTTCGCGCTTAGAGAAGGGAAGGGGCAGGCCAGGATCTGAAAATGGCGATCTGCTCCACCTATAGCGAATGTCCTACAGAGGTCGGCGACTTTAGCTATTTTGCCGCCCGAGCCGGATGCGTAATCTACACCCATCCACTGCAGCGCAGGACGCGCTCAGGATCAAGGATGATCGACCATAGCCAGGAGGCTGCCGACAGGATGTTGGATGGTCAGGAAGAAACCCGCTTCGGCGGGTTTTTTGTTGCCTGCGAAAAAGTGCTTCGGCGGTGGGTGCGGGGTAAAACCATCGCGCACAAAAAAGCCCGCGGTGAGGCGGGCTTCTTTTGGTTTTTTTACGCGTGTAACCAGTGCGCTAAAACCGGGATTTGGTCGGAGAGACAGGATTCGAACCTGCGACCTTCTCGTCCCGAACGAGACGCGCTACCAAGCTGCGCTACACTCCGAATAGGCCGAGATTGTACTCAAAAAGTTTTGCAGCACAAGGGGTTAGCTTAAATTTTTTGGCGATCTAAAACGCCCGGCATAGTGACTATTACTGCCGGGCTGGATGAATGCGACTGCTGGAACCTTTCCACAGGGCTGGCGCCCTGATGCGTTTACAACTCTTTGACGGTGCGCACCTGATCTTTGTTGACCTTGGCGCGGGTGCCGTCGAGTTGCTCGAACTCATAGAACCCCGACTCTTCATCGTATTCGGGTTCGTCCACCGCCTGGATTTCACGGCCATCGTTCAGGGTGATCAAAGTCGGCGATGCACAGGCCGTGAGAGAGGCCAGGCCTACTGCGAGCAAAAGGGCAGCAAGGGTCCGATTAATCATGCTGTATCTCCGTGGTTGATTGAACGCACTCAGCGTTGTGTTGGGGTAAAGCGCTTATGGCATCCGACGGTCGTTTAACGTCTAAGTTCATGCAGGACCTTCTAGAAGGTCCGGGGTATTGAAATTGGCCAGGCGCGGGTCGCCCTCCGGGCATTGCAGCGCGCGTGGCTCGAATTGGCGCAGCCAATGTTGTGGGCTGCGCTCGCCGGCCAGCCAGGCGCGTTCGAGGTCGGCGCCGAGGGCGGTCGGGATCAGGCTGAACAGCGGCTCCCAGTATTCGCCCTGGCGCACCATCACCGGGTGGTTGCCGGCCTGGCTCAATAGCTCGTCGAGCAGGGCCCGGTCGAGCAAGGGCGCGTCGCATGGCAATACCAGCAGTTGGCTGTGCCGGGCGGCTTGCAAGCCGGCGCGGATGCCGGCTAGCGGGCCTGGGAAGTCGTTTTGTTCATCGCTTACCAGACGGTCGGTAAAGGCGGCGTAGCGCTCCTGGTTGCGATTGCAGGAGACGATCAGGTCATCGGTCAGCGGCCGCACCAAGTCGTACACCCAGGCGATCAGCGGGCGGCCGCGCCAGTCGAGCAGGCCTTTATCGTGGCCGCCCATACGTTGCCCGCGACCGCCGGCCAAGAGCAGGACGGAGCAGGACGTTTTGGCGCTGGCGGACGACATGGCGGAGCCTCGAAAAGGGGAAGGGCTGTGATATAACACCGGGCATTCTTCAGGACAACAGGAAGCCTTTTTATGACGCACAAGGCCGAGGCGCCGTTCGTGCCGCTCAATATCGCCGTGCTGACCGTCAGCGATACCCGCACCCGGGAAACCGATACCTCCGGTCAGTTGTTCGTCGACCGCCTGCAAGCGGCCGGGCACAACCTGGCGGCGCGGGTATTGCTCAAGGACGATCTGTACAAAATCCGCGCCCAGGTGGCCACCTGGATCGCCGAGGAGCAGGTGCAGGTCGTGCTGATCACCGGCGGCACCGGGTTCACCGGGCGCGACAGCACGCCCGAGGCGGTGAGTTGTTTGCTGGATAAGCAGGTGGATGGTTTCGGCGAGCTGTTCCGGCAGATTTCCGTTGCCGATATCGGCACGTCCACCGTGCAGTCGCGCGCGCTGGCCGGTTTGTCCAATGGCACGCTGGTGTGCTGCCTGCCGGGTTCGACCAATGCCTGTCGCACCGCTTGGGACGGCATCCTCGCCGAGCAGTTGGACGCGCGTCACCGGCCCTGCAATTTCGTCGCCCACTTGAAACAGGCGCCTGCCTGCGAGAGCCGTGGATGAGCAGTTGCGATCAACCCGGCCTGATGCCGGTCGAGGCGGCGTTGCAGCGCTTGCTGGCGATGGCCGAGGCAACGCCGATTGTCGAGACCCAGCGGGTCGCCTTGGCCGAGGCTGCCGGCCGAATATTGGCCGAGCCGCTGATCGCTGGGCTGGATCTGCCGCCATGGCCCAATAGCGCGATGGATGGCTATGCGCTGCGTTTGTCCGATTGGACGGGCGAGCCGCTGCCGGTGAGCCAGCGGATTCAGGCAGGCAGCGCGCCCGAGCCGTTGCAGGCGGGCAGTTGTGCGCGGATTTTCACCGGCGCGCCCATGCCGCCGGGCGCCGATACGGTGGAAATGCAGGAAAACGCCGCACTCGACGACGATGGCCGGATCAGTTTCAGCGAACCGTTGAGGCTCGGTCAGAACGTGCGTGCGCAGGGCCAGGAAACCCGTATCGGCGACGAGGTGTTGCCTGCTGGAACACGGCTGGGGCCGATCGAGCTTGGCCTGGCCGCCTCGCTCGGTGTTGCCGAGTTGCCGGTGCGCCGACGTATGCGGGTGGCGGTATTGTCCACCGGCGACGAGTTGGTCGAACCCGGCCAGCCCCTCGGGCCGGGGCAGATCTATAACAGCAATCGCATCGTATTGATCAATTGGTTGCAGCGCCTCGGTTGCGCGGTGGTGGATGCCGGGATTCTTGTCGACGATCTCGAACGGACCCGTGCGGCGTTGGCGGCGTTGAGCGATGTCGACCTGATTCTATCCACGGGCGGGGTGTCGGTGGGCGAGGCGGATTTCCTCGGCCTGGCATTGCGCGAGGAGGGGGAGTTGGCGCTCTGGAAGTTGGCGATCAAACCCGGCAAACCGCTGACCTGCGGGCATTTTCGCGGCGTGCCGGTAATAGGTTTGCCGGGCAACCCGGCGTCGACTTTGGTGACTTTCGCCTTACTGGCGCGGCCCTACTTGCTGCGCCGTCTCGGTGTGCAGCGGGTAGAGCCCTTGGGCTTCAACGTGCCGGCGGGCTTCGTCTGGGATAAACCGGGCAAGCGTCGCGAGTACTTGCGCGCGCGTTTGGAAAACGGCCGCGTGCTGCCTTATCCCAATCAGAGTTCCGGCGTATTGCGTAGCGCGGCCTGGGCCGAGGGGTTTGCCGAGGTGCTGGAAGGCACGACGCTGGCTATCGGCGATAGTTTGCGGTTTATCCCGCTGAGTGAGGTGCTGGGGTAGGCGTCGCGACGGAGATTGGTATCGCCAGCAAGCTGGCTCCTACAGGGGGGCGCCTTCGGCGTCCGATCGTGCCTGTGCTTTGCGACCGATCGCGGCCAAGGCCGCTCCTACGGGAGGATGTCGTGCTGGATGCAAAGTAGCGGGTCGATTACGCCTGACCCGGAGCGTCAGCAACGGCGTTCCCACGCTGGAACGTGGGAGCGATCGAGAACGGGGCTTACGCCCGGCTGCCGAGGCTTTCGGCGCGGCGTAGCCAGCTTTGCCGTTGCGCCTCGGAGGAGGGACGCACTGGGGCGAATTCGCTGAGGCGGCGGGTTTTGATGCCGCTGAAGCCGAGGATGGTGCGGATCATCTGGCGGTGAGCCGGGGCGCCGTAGATCCAGCGGAAGTACCAGGGCGGCGTGTCCATGGTCACCAACAAATCGGCCGTGCGTCCGCTCAGCAGTTTGTCCCAGAGTTGCGAGCGGGTGCGGTATTTGAAGGCGAAGCCGGGCAGAAAGGTGCGGTCGAAGAAGCCCTTGAGCAAGGCGGGAATGCCGCCCCACCAGACCGGGTAGACGAATACCAAATGCTCGGCCCAGTGGATTTGCCGCTGGGCTTCGAGCAGGTCGGGCTCGAGGGTCTGGCTGTGCTCGTAGCCGCCATGCAGGATCGGGTCGAAGCTCATCTCGCCGAGTTTCAACTGCCGCACCACATGGCCTTTGTCGCGTGCGCCTTGGGCATAGGCTTCGCCCAGAGCCGTACACAAGCTGACATTCTTCGGGGTGCCGAGAATCATCAGGATGCGTTTGCCGTCGCCTTCGATCGGCGTCGCGCCGCTTTTCGTTTCGCTCATCCTCACTTCGCTCCTAGCATGGTTTCCGGGCGTACCCAGGTATCGAATTGTTCTTCGGTCAAATAGCCCAGGGCCAAGGCGGCGGCGCGCAGGGTGAGGCCCTCCGCATAGGCTTTTTTGGCGATTTCCGCGGCTTTGTCGTAACCGATATGCGGGTTCAAAGCGGTGACCAGCATCAGCCCGCGCTCCAGGTGCGCCGCCATCTGCTGGCCGTCGGGTTGCAGGCCGGCGATGCAGTGCTGCTGGAAGTTGCGGCAGCCATCGGCCAGCAGGCGAATCGATTGCAACAGGTTGTAGATGATCACCGGCTTGAACACGTTGAGCTGCAGATGGCCCTGGCTGGCGGCGAAGCCGATGGCGACGTCGTTGCCCATGACCTGACAGACGAGCATCGACAGTGCTTCGCATTGGGTCGGATTGACCTTTCCCGGCATGATCGAGCTGCCGGGCTCGTTGGCCGGCAAGCGCACTTCGGCAAAGCCGGCGCGCGGCCCCGAGCCGAGCAGGCGCAGGTCGTTGGCGATCTTGTGCAAAGCCACCGCCAGGGTTTTCAGGGCGCCGGATAGATGGGTCAAGGGCTCGTGCCCGGCCAGGGCGGCGAATTTATTCGGTGCGCTGATCAATGGCAGGCCGCTGAGGGCCGCGAGTTCGGCGGCGATGGCTTCGGCAAACCCGCTTGGCGCGTTGAGCCCGGTACCGACCGCGGTGCCGCCCTGGGCCAGTTCGCAGACCGCCGGCAGGCTGGCGCGAATGGCGCGGTCGGCGTAGTCGAGCTGGGCGACGAAGGCCGACAGCTCCTGGCCGAAGGTGATGGGCGTGGCATCCATCAGGTGCGTGCGCCCGGTTTTCAGCAGCCGGGCATGGCGCTCCGCCTGCTCGGTCAGGCCTTCGCGCAGCTCCGCCACGGCGGGGAGCAAATCGTGCATGACGGCTTGTACCGTGGCGATGTGCATGGCGGTGGGGAAGCAGTCGTTGGAACTCTGCGCGCGATTGACGTGGTCGTTGGGATGTACCGGGCTCTTGCCGCCGCGGCTACCGCTGGCCAGTTCGTTGGCGCGGCCGGCGATCACCTCGTTGACGTTCATGTTGCTTTGCGTGCCGCTGCCGGTTTGCCATACCACCAGCGGGAATTGATCGTCGTGCTGGCCGGCGAGTACTTCGTCGGCGGCCTGTTCGATCAACCGGGCGATGTTCTGCGGCAATTCGCCGATGCGGTCGTTGACCCGTGCGGCGGCTTTCTTGATCAGCGCCAGGGCGTGCAATACCGCTAATGGCATGGTTTGCTCGCCAATCGCGAAATTGATCAGCGAGCGTTGGGTCTGCGCACCCCAATAGGCATCTTCAGGGACTTCAATCGGGCCGAGACTGTCGGTTTCGATGCGGCTCATGCGGATTCTCCTGGTGCGTTTGCAACAGTTTAGGCTGTTGCAGGCGCTCACTGGTTCAATGGCCGCTGGCAGGTCGTTGAAAACCGTTTTCTGCGCATGAGCTGCGTAGGTGTTCGAGGGTTACCAGCGCGAGCGGTTCTTGGTGATCCAGCCGAGCGCGGCATCGACCGGCACACGCTCGCCCTTGGGGCCGCGAAGCACGCCCGAGAATGCGCCGAACCATTGCCGCCTGTCGGTATACAAGGGGCCGAACGTGGGGCACACGTGGTGGGTTTGCCATGGGCTGAAGGTCAAATCGACCCGGCCATCGGCGCTGCTCAGGCGCCAGGGCGCCATGGCTTTTTGCGGGTCTTGCTCGATCAGCACGGGTTGGTCGAGGTGCTGTAGTTCGCCGCCGAACCACAAGGCATTCTCCGAGAGGCCGCTGTGGTCGGTCCAGCCCGAACCGAAATTGCCGGCGATCCCACCGGGGGCGGCAAAGGCGGCGCGCACCCAATGGCTGTGCAGCGGCCAGACGCCGCGGCCGAAGTCCAGGGCCGCGAAGCTTTGCCCGGCGCTGCAGCCATAGTGCTGGTCGCCCAGTTGCACGCTGCCGCTGACCGGCAGGCCCAATTGTCGACAGGTGGCGTGAAAGCGGCGCTCGCCGAGCGGGGCTACTAGGTTGACCGAGTCCATATGCAACGGGCGCTGGATATCCAGGGTGACTTGCATGACTTCGCAACCGATGGCCGGTACCGCGACTGTTATACGCGCGCGCCCCGGGTATTCGGCGATGCGGAATTGCAGGCGCGGGTGCTCGAATTCATGGCTGTGCTGGGGCATGTCCGGCAGCTCGCAGCCGCGCGCCAACAGGCGCTGCTGGCTATGGGCAACCGATTCGCCGGTCGTCAGGTCGAGAAAGTAAACGGCGCCATAACCCACGTAGTCGAGGTCGGCCTGGGTCAGCGCGAGCATCCAGTGTGGGGTGACGATGCACCAATGGTTCCAGCGTTTGCGCCGGCCCCAGATGGTGGGTAGCGCGCAGTTCACTTGCGGCCGGCTGGACCAGCCGATGGCCTCCGGGTTGAGCGCACCACGGGTATCGCAGAGTGCAATCGACTGGGCCTGTTGAGGATAGGGGAAACTAGTCATCTGACACGTCCGTGTGTGCTGCATGGGCTGGCCGGCATGCAGGATGTAAGGGTTGACAGGCATGATCAAAGAGCTTGACCACTGATATAGCGTAGAACAAGTGCTGGCATTTTGTTCTTTTAGCGGGCAGTGCGCCAGTAGTCGGTGAAAATGTGATGTTGCGCACGGTAATGCGGGCTTGAGTACTGCAGGGGTTGGGCACAAAATGCTCGGCCTTGAGGTCGAACCGACTCATCCCTTTATCCAGGAGTTCCGAATGCCTCGTTTTATTGGCCCCCGTGTTATTGGCCTTGGTGCCGCTGTCCTGCTGGCTTGCAGCACCCAGGTGCTGGCCGATGCAAGCAGCCATGCCGCTGACGCCGAGCGCTTTTTGCAACTGGCCCGCGCGGATAAACTGGCGGTGCCGGTGTATGCCCAAGTACAGCAGATGTTCGCCCAGCGCTTCGCTGAAAGTCAGGCGCCGAAAAGCAAGCAGGCCCTGCTGGAGCGTTACCAGGCCAAGGCCAATGTCGCGCTGGACAATGCGGTGGGCTGGGACAAGATCAAGCCGGACATGGTCAAGCTCTATACCAGCAACTTCAACGAGCAGGAGCTGAAGGATCTGATCGCGTTCTACGAGTCGCCATTGGGTCAGAAAGTGCTGCTGAAAATGCCCGCCTTGACCGCGCAGTCGGCCCAGCTGACGCAAAGCAAGCTGGAAAAAGCAGTGCCCGAAGTGAACAAGTTACTGACGGATATGAATGACGAGCTGGGCGTGAAGCAGCCGCAACCGGAGTGATATCGATGTCGAAACTCGCGCAACTGCAGGCGGCCTTCGCCGCGCTGCAGCCCGAGCACCTCGAGGTGCTGGACGAAAGCCACATGCACAGCCGCGGCACGGAGACCCATTACAAGGCGGTGATCGTCAGCCCGCAATTCGCCGGGCTCAACGCGGTCAAGCGCCACCAGCGCGCCTACGCTTGCCTGGGCGAGCTGATGAGCCAGATACACGCCTTGGCGCTGCACACCTACACGCCCGAGGAGTGGGCACAAAGCGGCGCGGCCCCGGCCTCGCCGACCTGCAGAGGCGGCAGCGCCCTGGGTTGATAGCACCCCCATGAGCCCGTGATAGGGCGCTGAGACAATCCGCCCCTACACCTCAAGCTGCAAGAAACGTAAACTGCGTTGCCCGCCGGCCCTTGAGTCGGCGCGTTTTTTCAATGCCCAGTCCGCCCTTTACGTGGGCGACTACTGAAGGACATCCCCATGACCGATAAGATCGTTGTGGCGGCGCTGTACAAGTTCGTCACCCTGACGGATTACCAAGCGCTGCGCGAACCCCTGCTGCAAGCCATGCTGGAGCACGGCATCAAAGGTACTTTGTTGCTCGCCGAAGAAGGCATCAACGGCACCGTATCCGGCAGCCGTGCCGGCATCGACGGCCTGCTCGCCTGGTTCGCTCTGGACCCGCGTCTGGCCGATATCGACCATAAAGAGTCGTATTGCGCCGAGCAGCCGTTCTACCGCACCAAGGTCAAATTGAAGAAGGAAATCGTCACCTTGGGCGTGCCCGGGGTCGATCCCAACCGGCAGGTCGGCACCTATGTCGAGCCCAAGGATTGGAATGCCTTGATCGACGACCCCGAGGTGCTGCTGATCGATACGCGCAACGATTACGAAGTCGCCATCGGCACCTTCGAAGGCGCGGTCGATCCGCGGACCAAGTCGTTCCGCGAGTTTCCCGATTACATCAAGGCGCACTTCGATCCGGCCAAGCATAAAAAGGTGGCGATGTTCTGCACCGGCGGCATTCGCTGCGAAAAGGCCTCCAGCTATATGCTCGGCGCGGGCTTCGAGGAGGTCTTCCACCTCAAGGGCGGTATTCTCAAATACCTGGAAGAAGTGCCCCAGCAGCAGAGCAAATGGCAGGGCGACTGCTTCGTCTTCGACAACCGGGTGACGGTACGTCACGACCTTACCGAAGGCGATTACGACCAGTGTCATGCCTGCCGCACCCCGGTTTCGGTGGCGGATCGGCAATCCGAATTCTATACCCCGGGCGTCAGTTGCCCGCATTGCTGGGACTCGTTGCCGGAGAAGACCCGCGCCGGCGCCCGCGAACGGCAGAAGCAGATCGAGTTGGCCAAGGCACGCAATCTGCCCCATCCGCTTGGTTACAATCCGCGTCAAACGGCTGAGGGCTGACCATGCAAGCGCGCCTGCTCTACGTGATGGACCCCATGTGTTCCTGGTGCTGGGGTTTCGCACCGGTGCTGGAGGCCCTCGCCGAGCAGGCCGCCGCGGCGGGTGTCGGTCTGGATCTGATGCTGGGCGGTTTGCGCCGTGACAGCGTGGCGATCGATGCCGCGTCGCGGGTGCGCTACCTGGGTTATTGGCAGGCGGTCAACGTCAGCACCGGGCAGTTATTCAATTTCACCGACGGCCTGCCCCTGGGCATGGTCTACGACACCGAACCGGCCTGCCGGGCCGTGGTGACCGCGCGTAATCTCGACCCACAGAGCGCCTGGCCGCTGGCCAAGCTGATCCAGCGGGCGTTTTACACCGAAGGGGTGGATGTGACCCGCGCCAGCGTGCTGGTCGACCTGGCCGAGCGCGCCGGCATCCCGCGCATCGTGTTCGCCGAAGCCTTCGACAGCGCCGAGCAGCGTGCGGCCACCGCCGCCGATTTCAGCTGGGTGCAGGACCTGGGCATCGCCGGCTTCCCCACCTTGTTGGCCGAGCGTGACGGGCAATTGGCCTTGCTGACCAACGGTTACCAGCCGTTCGAGGCGTTGCAGCCGCTGCTCGCGCGCTGGCTGGAGCGTGGCGCCCATGCCTGATCGCTTGAGCTGGGCAGAAGTTCGTCGGCTCGCGTTGCACCATAAAAAAGCGCTGATCCTGGCTAACCTGGTGGCCGTTCTGGCCACCCTGTGCAGCGTGCCGATCCCCCTGTTGCTGCCTTTGCTGGTCGACGAAGTGCTGCTGCACGACGGCGATGCGGCGCTCAAAGTGATGGATAACTTTCTCCCCGGCGCCTGGCAAACGTCGGTGGGCTATATCGGCCTGATGCTGCTGTTGACCCTGTTTCTGCGGGGCTCTGCGCTGATCTTCAACGTGCTGCAGGCGCGCCAGTTCGCCCACTTGTCCAAGGACATCGTCTACCGCATCCGCATCCGCCTGATCGAGCGGCTCAAGCGTATTTCCCTCGGCGAATACGAAAGCCTCGGCGGCGGCACCGTGACCACCCACCTGGTCACCGATTTGGAAACCCTGGACAAGTTCGTCGGCGAGACCTTGAGCCGTTTTCTGGTGGCGATGCTGACGCTGGCCGGCACCTCGGCGATCCTGATTTGGATGCACTGGCAACTGGCGCTGCTGATCCTGCTGTTCAACCCGCTGGTGATCTACGCCACCGTGTTGCTGGGCAAGCGGGTCAAGCACCTGAAAAAGCTCGAAAACGACAGCACCTCGCGTTTTACCCAGGCGTTGACCGAAACCCTCGAAGCGATTCAGGAAATCCGCGCGGGCAATCGCCAGGGTTACTTTCTCGGGCGTCTCGGTGGCCGGGCGCGCGAGGTGCGCGACCATGCGGTTGCCTCGCAATGGAAAACCGATGCCTCGAATCGCGCCAGCGGTTTGCTGTTCCAGTTCGGCATCGACGTATTCCGCGCCGCGGCGATGATCACGGTGCTGTTCTCCGATCTGTCGATCGGCCAGATGCTCGCGGTATTCAGCTACCTGTGGTTCATGATCGGCCCGGTCGAGCAATTGCTCAGCCTGCAATACGCCTTTTATGCCGCAGGGGGGGCGCTGGCGCGGATCAATCAGTTGCTGAGCCGCAGTGACGAGCCGCAATACCCGGCGCGCGTCGATCCGTTCAAGGGGCGCGATACGGTGGGCATCGAAGTCAGCGGTCTGACCTTCGCCTACAACGACGAGCCGGTGCTCAATCAGCTCAACCTGAGCATTGCTCCGGGCGAGAAAGTCGCCATCGTCGGCGCCAGCGGCGGCGGCAAAAGTACCCTGGTGCAGTTGCTGCTCGGCCTCTACAGCGCCCAGGCCGGCACCATTCGTTTCGGCGGCAGCAGTCAGCAGGACATCGGTCTGGAGACGGTACGCGAGAACGTCGCGGTGGTGCTGCAACACCCGGCGCTGTTCAACGATACCGTGCGCGCCAACCTGTGCATGGGCCGTGAGCGTAGCGACGACGCCTGCTGGCGCGCCCTGGAAATCGCCCAGTTGGCCGATACCATTCGCCTGTTGCCGCAGCGTCTGGACAGTATCGTCGGACGTTCCGGGGTACGCCTGTCCGGCGGCCAGCGCCAGCGTCTGGCGATTGCCCGCATGGTTCTGGCCGAACCCAAGGTGGTGATTCTCGACGAGGCCACCTCGGCCCTCGATGCCGCCACCGAATACGCCTTGCACCAGGCGCTCAACCAGTTTCTCCACGGCCGTACCACACTGATCATCGCCCATCGCTTATCGGCGGTGAAACAAGCGGATCGGGTGTTGGTATTCGATGGTGGCAGCGTCGCCGAGGACGGCGGCCATCAGCAGTTGATTGCCGATGGCGGCTTATACGCCAAGCTGTATGGGCACCTGCAGCAGTAAGCGCTTGGTCGATGTGAATGGGGGATGAGCGCTCCAGTCGAAAAATTTTCTGCGAAAAGTTGACAGGGCGAGAACAGCGTCTAGTTTTGAAAAGACGTGGAGCGGGAAGTCCCACGTTTGGACAAACTCACGAAAGGATGCACAACATGCTTAATGCACGACTCTGTTCTCTGTTATTCGCTTTGTTTGCCTCTGTGTCGCTAGCTGTTTCGGCGGCAGAGGTCTCTTCAAAACCAAGCAGCCAAGCCGAAGAAGTTCAGGTTGCCGCGGTTGCTCAAATCGATCTCAATTCCGCCGATGTCGCCACGCTGCAGCGTGAGTTGCTCGGAGTTGGTCAGGTCAAAGCGGAGGCCATCGTGGCTTACCGCGAGGAGCATGGTAAATTTGCATCGGTCGATGAATTACTTGAAGTGAAAGGTATCGGGGCGGCCATCCTGGAGAGGAACCGCGATAGATTGAGCGTGAATTAACACCGTCATGTTGAGAGGAAGGCCGGTTATTTTTAACCGGCCTTTTTTATATTTCAGCTGGGCAAATCGCGGCGCATAGCGCAATCAGCGGACCAGAATCATATAAACCAGCGCCATCAGAACGATCAGGCCCAGCCAGATCAGCGCGTTGGTTCTGCTCAGGCCAATGATGCCGGCGCCACGCAGGCGGATTGGCGGGTGTTGCTCGAGGTACAGCGCCAGCTGTTCCTTGGCCTCTGCCTGACTGATGCCGTGATTGAGGCTTAGCATCCTGATGGCATCGTCGTGGTGGCCGCGTTGTAGGGCCTCCAGCACCGGTTGGGGCAAAGTTATCTCTGCTTGGGACATACGACGTCTCCTTTGGTGTCTGTAGACTTAGACGGCCTCGCCGGGTCAGGGTTCGGTACAGCGATCTGCAGCGGCCTGGCGACCTGTCCATCGATGGATTATTTATCCGGCGTCCTGCCGCTCTGCAGGCTCCCGAGAGGTGCGTGATGTTGCTGGATTGGGCCGCGGATGCGGTATTGGTCGTTCATCTGCTGTTCATTGCCTTTGTCGTCCTGGGCGGTTTGCTGGTGTTGCGCCGGCCTCGCCTGGCTTGGTTGCACCTGCCCGCCGCAGCCTGGGGAGTGATAGTGGAGGCGCTGCATCTGCAATGCCCGCTTACACCGCTCGAGAACCACTTGCGCGAGGCCGCCGGCCAGGCGGGCTATGACGGCGGTTTCATCGCCCATTACCTGATGCCGACGATTTACCCGGCGGGGTTGACGCCGCGGATCCAGCTCGGGCTCGGGGCCTTTGTGTTGTTGCTCAATGGGCTGATTTATACCTGGGTGCTGCTGCGGGTAAAGCGATAGCGCGTGAGCCCACTGCAGGCGGATTTGCGGGCGATACTAACCGGTCATTCAGGAAAGTGATGATATGGGGAATGCGCGGATTCCTTGGCTACACTGCGCCCATCTACCACCGTACTTAAAGGCGACTTCCCTATGCAAAATCGCATGATGATTACAGGCGCGGGCTCAGGTTTGGGCCGTGAAATCGCGTTGCGCTGGGCGCGCGAGGGCTGGCGGTTGGCGCTCTCCGATGTCAACGAACCCGGCTTGGCGGAGACCTTGAAGTTGGTGCGCGCTGCCGGCGGCGACGGCTTCACCCTGCGCTGCGACGTGCGCGACTACAGCCAGCTGACGGCACTGGCGCAGGCCTGCGAAGAGAAGTTCGACGGCATCGATGTGGTCGTCAATAACGCCGGCGTGGCGGCGGGCGGCTTCTTCGCCGATCTGTCGCTGGAAGACTGGGATTGGCAGATTTCGATCAACCTGATGGGCGTGGTCAAGGGGTGTAAGGCGTTCCTGCCGTTGCTCGAGCGCAGCAAGGGCAAGATCGTCAACATCGCGTCCATGGCGGCGCTGATGCAGGGCCCGGCGATGAGCAACTACAACGTCGCCAAGGCCGGTGTGGTGGCGTTGTCGGAGAGCCTGCTGGCCGAGCTGAAGGCGCAGGAGATCGGCGTGCACGTGGTGTGCCCGTCGTTCTTCCAGACCAATCTGCTCGACTCGTTCCGCGGCCCGACGCCGGCGATGAAAGCCCAGGTCGGCAAGTTGTTGGAAAACTCGCCGATCAGCGCTGCGGATATCGCCCAGTACATGTACGAAGCCATCGCCAAGGGCGAATTCATGATCCTACCCCATGAGCAGGGCCGTGCGGCTTGGGCACTGAAGCAACGTAATCCGCAGGCGCTCTACGACGAAATGGCCACGATGGCGGATCGCATGCGCAGCAAGTCCAGGTCGGAATAATTTATCTGTCTTATAGGTCAGTTTTTTCTGCCGTCGGCCTTGTTCGCCCGGCGGCCCGGCGTTAGGGTTGTTCATCCGGCCCGCTTGGCCGCCATGTCGTTGGTATTACCGTGAAATCTGTCCCGCGGGCCATGCTGTTGCTGGCCTTGGTGCTGGCCGCGATCAACTTGCGGCCCGGCATCACCTCGCTGGCGCCGTTGATCGAACGGATCGCCGAAGAACTGTCCCTGAGCCGTACGCTGATCAGCCTGAGCACGGCGCTGCCGGTGCTGTGCATGGGGTTGTTGGCGCCGTTCGCGCCGCGTTTGGCCATGCGCTTCGGCCTGGAGCGCACCATCGCCTTGTGTCTCGGGGTGATCGCCCTGGCATTGCTGCTGCGTTTGGCCGGGCAACTGAGCGTGCTGTTGATTGGCAGCGCGGTTTTATTGGGTGCGGCTATCGCCGTGGCCGGGCCGTTGTTGTCCGGGTTCATCAAGCGCTATTTCGCCGGCCAGATGGGGCGGGTGGTCGGCTGGTATTCGTTGGGGATGGCTATCGGCGGTGCCAGCGGGGCGGTGCTGACGGTGCCGGTGACCCGTTCGCTCGGCGACGATTGGTCGCTGGGGCTGGCGTTCTGGGCGCTACCCGCGCTGGCGGGCCTGGCGCTGTGGTGGCGGATGCCCAATCAGGTCGAACAGGAAGAGGTTGCCCAGGTCGGCGGCGGTTTGCCCTGGGGGCGGCCCCGGGCCTGGCTGATCAGTTGTTTCTTCGCTATTCAGGCCGGATTGTTCTATGCCTTGGCGACCTGGGCCGTGGCACGTTATCACGAGGCCGGCCTGAGCCTGCTGCACAGCAATACGTTATTCAGCCTGTCGATGCTGATGGGCTTGCCGAGCGCGTTTCTGCTGCCCTGGCTGGCGCAGCGTTTCCAGAACCGTTATGCCTTGCTGCTGGCGTGCGGCCTGCTGTCTTCGTTCAGCTTGGCGATGATCACCTTTGCCCCGACTCTGCTGCCAGAGGTCTGGGCGGTGTGCATCGGCTTCAGCTTGGGCGGCTCCTTTGCGTTGTCGTTGGTGCTGCCGCTATACGAGGCCGGCTCGCCACTGGCGGTCAGCCGCTGGACGGCGATGATGCTGTGCCTGGGTTACTGCCTGGCCTGCTTGACGCCAATACTCAGCGGCTTGGCGCGGGATATGTCGGGCAACTATCAACTGCCGTTTATGGTGTTGACCGGCCTGGCGTTGCTGATGACCGCGTTGGCCTGGCTGATGCGCCGCGGCCCGCGTCGGGCATAGGCTGATGCAGAACTCAATTAGGCAAAGTTTCATAGCAGTTCCTTTCTTGCATCCCGACGCTGTGATAGAAGGCACCCTTGATTTGTTGGAGTGCCCGTGTGGAGTCCGAATCCATCGTCTATGGCTGTATCCGCGACTGGCCGTCCGAGAGTTCGGCGGAGAGTCGCTTGCGTCGCCAAATCAATAGCCAGGTGCTCGCCGAATTGCCGGCGGGCGATGCCTGGTCGTTCCTCGGCCGTGAAATGTTCGCTTCCTGCCTGCAGCCGAGCGCCGGTTTGTACCAGACCCAGGTGATTCATTTCGGCGCCAGTTACCGTTCGGTCGAATACGAGTGGAGTCTCTGGGTCGCGCAGTTCGAGGCGCTGCTCAAGCGGCTGTATTGGACCAGCGCCGTGGTCCATCTGGAAACCGAATTGAACGGCACTCATACCTTTCGCTGGGAGTCGGATAACGGCTTGCACAGCCCCCAGGAGGGCGAACTGCGGGTGCGTTGCGCCTGGGAGCGCGAGGGCGGGTTGCGCGGGTAGGGCAGGAGACTCCCGCGGATTTACCTGGGCTGGGTAGGTCGGGTTAGCGGCGACTATCGCGGTTTAAGCCGTGATATCGCCATCGGCCGCCGCGTAACCCGACAGGGTCGCTACCGACAGGGTCGCTAAAGTGTCGCCGCCAACTGGCGTGGATCGTCGCTAACCGCTGTGGTCCGACCCGGCCCGCGATCTCGTGGATGAAGCGCTATCCATTCACAAACGGCGATGGTGGAAGCGATCGCGAGTGTCTGTTTTTCCCGGATTTCATCCGGGCTACAAGAGCGGCGTGCGCGTTACAGGTCCGTCAGCCATTCCTTGGGTACGTCGCGTTTTAGCGCGAGCTGGCACTGTTGGCTCTCGGGGTCGAATACGATCACCGCTTCGCCTTTATCGAGCGCTTTGCGTACCCGTTGCACGCGGGTCAGCAGCGGGGTCTCGTCGCCGTTGTCGGTGCCTTCGCGGGTGACGAAGTCTTCGATCAGGCGGGTCAGGGTGTCGGCTTCCAACAGATTGGCGGGGATCAGCACGGGGTCATACTCCAGAATACAGTGGCCTGTTAACGCGCCGTGGGCGTACTGGTCATGCTCAACTGTTGTGCGCGGGTTTATACAGATAGCTTTCCAAGGTGCTGTACAGCTTCGCGCTGTCCAGCGGCTTACCGAGGAAGTCGTCCATGCCGGCCGAGATGCCATGCTGACGGTGTTCGTCGAGGATATGCGCGGTCAATGCGATGATCGGCACGGCCTGCAGGCTTTGTTGGCGCTCCAGGCGGCGGATTTGTCGGGTGGCTTCGAAGCCATCCATCTCCGGCATTTCGCAATCCATCAAGATCAGCTGAATCGCTGCCGGATCGCGCTGGTATTCGCTAACAGCGGCCAGTCCATTGGTCACCAGCCGCACGCTATAACCGCGCTTTTTCAAGAAGCCCTGCACCACCATCTGGTTCACCGGGTTGTCTTCGGCTACCAGGATGCAGGGCGCGCCAGCGCTGTCGCAAGGCACTTCCCGGACCGGGCTGCCGCGTTCGCCGAGCGGCTGCTCGTAGAGCTCGTGCAGGGCATGGCGCAAAGCGGTAATCGCCAGGGGTTGCGCCATGCTCACCAGGCGCATGCCTTCGCTCGGTACGACTTGTTGGCATTGCTCCGGGGCGCACAACAGCAATACCCGCTGGCCGGGTTGGATTTGCGGGCGTAGCGAGTCCAGCCAGTATTGAACACTGCCGGGCCAGGGCGCCATCAGCACCAGCAAGGGCGGCGTGACGAAATCTTCCAGGTACTCATGCAGACGTTCCGGTCTCAGGCAGCGCTCGGTACGCATGCCCCAGCGCCCGAGTATCCGGCTCAGGGCGTCCAGGCCCTGGCTATCGAGGGAGCCGAGCAAGGCGACGCGACCCTTGAGCAGTCCGCTCAGGGGGTCGAGCGGTTCGTTGGCGTCGCTCAGCGGAATGTTGAAGCTGAAACGCGTACCTTGCCCGGGTGTGCTCTGCACTTCGATGCCGCCGCCCATCATTTCCACCAGTTCCTTGCTGATGGCCAAGCCCAGGCCGCTGCCGCCATAGCGGCGGGTGGTGCTGGAGTCGCCTTGGGCGAAGGATTTGAACAGCTGGCTTTGGCTTTGCTCATCGATACCGATGCCGCTGTCGCTGATGGCGAACAGCAGATGCGGGTTGCCTTGGGAGTCGTGGCGTCGGCTGATGCTCATTGATACATAGCCTTCACCGGTAAATTTCAGGGCATTGCTCAGCAGGTTCATCAATACTTGCTTGAGGCGCGTGGGGTCGCCCTGGATGCGCCGCGGCACTCCCGTTTCCAGGCTGAGGTAAAGACGCAACTGTTTATCCAGAGCCTGGCCGGTAAACAGGCTGAGGGTCTCGGAGACCAGCTCTTCCAGATCGAAATCGATATGTTCCAGGCTGAGTTTGCCGGACTCGATACGTGCATAGTCGAGAATGTCGTTGATGACGGCCATAAGTGAGCTACCGGAACTGGAAATGGTGTCGACGTAAAAGCGTTGGCTGCGATCCAGCGGGGTTTCTTTGAGCAATTGCAGCATACCCAGGACGCCATTGAGCGGTGTACGGATTTCATGGCTCATTTTGGCCAGGAAGCGGCCTTTGGCTTGGTTCTCGATCTCCGCCTGTTCGGCGGCGCGGCGCGATTGAAAGCCTTCTTCCTTGAGGAGGGTAATGCGATCCGCTAAACCTATGGACAGCGTGAGAAGCTCGATGGTTACACCGGTTTTTATCACCGATGCCCCATATAAGCCGAACCATTCGACGCCCAGGGAGCCTGAGGTGGCCATGATAAAGGAGACCAGCAAAGTGCCCCAAGCGATGATGTAGTAGGAGCCATAGCGCAGGCCCTTGCGCCAGACGTAGGCGCCACTGAGCAGTAGCACCACGGAAACCGCCAACACCGTAAAACTGGCGAGAATGGTCCAGTCCTGCTGGCCGATCAAGGGAGCCGATAGCAAGCAAGCGCCGACCAGTAGCATAAATCCCCGCAGCCCCCGGTCGAGGCTTGGGAAATGCTGGCGGGTGTGCAGGAAGTGGCGGCTGAACTGGGTGGCCGTGAGGCAGTGGATATACATCAGGATATAGATGCTCACCGACTGCAAGCCGACATGCTCGGGCAGCAGCTTGAACAACATGCCATCGAAGCTGGCGACGAACAGACCGATATTCAGGTTGTACAGCAGGTACCAGAAATAGGCGGGTTCGCGCAGCCAGAGAAACAGGAAGAGGTTGTAGAAAAACATCGCGAAAACCACGCCATAGAAGGCGCCGCTGATCCCCATGAGGTTTTCTTGAGCCTCCGCGCTGGCGGTGTAGCTGCTGAAGAACAACGGCAGGAAAATCGTGCTGGTGCTTTCCACGCGCACCAGCAGGGTGCTTTCACCGGTGGGCAGGTCGAGCGGGAACCAGAAGTTGCGCACTTGCACCGGGCGTTGGGCGAAGGCATAGCGATCGCCACTTTCTTGCTGCTGCCACTGGCCGGATGGCGGGATCAGGTACACCTGCACATGGTCGAGCAGCGGGTAATTGACTTCCAGGTAACCGGACAAGGTGTGCGGCAGCCGATTATGTAGCCGTACCTTGAACCACCAGGTCGACTCGTTTTTACCGAGATTGATATGGTCGTTGTGCGCTTCGACAAAGCGCCCGTCGGGGAAGGCGTTGACCTGTTGCGGCGTCAGGTTGCCTTGGGTGTCTTGCAGGTAACCCAGGAAGGGGCCCAGGGACATGCGTGGGTTTTGCTGGTCCAACTCCACCGCAGGCATCGCCCACGCCGGGCCGCACAGCCAGAGCAACAGCACCGCAAGGCATATACGCGGCATCCGCGAACCCCACTAACGTGATAAGGCGACTGATTTCGCGCAGCCTCCTCTCCATTGCCCGCTGGCTGCGCAACAAGTTGCGCAGCGTTCGGCATCCATGCCCGTCACTTTGCCCGGATGCGTGACGCCCTTCAAGCGTCCTGATCGCGATGACCGAGCAGGCTGTCGACTGTCGGTACACGGGTATCGCTTTCCATCTGCGCATCGTGCTCGAGTTGATGGCTGAAACGTTCCAGCGAACCCTGCGCCGGCTGTGCATCGCTGGCGAATACCGGTGGGCTGAGCATATAGGCGCTGAGCAAGCGGGCGAGGGCGGCCAGGCTGTCGACATGGGTGCGTTCGTAGCCATGGGTGGCGTCGCAACCGAAGGCGAGCAGGGCGATACGGATGTCATGGCCGGCGGTGATCGCCGACTGGGCGTCGCTGTGGTAGTAGCGGAACAGGTCGCGGCGCACTGGGATCTCGTGCTCGCCGGCCAGACGCAACAACTGGCGCGACAGGTGATAGTCGTAAGGGCCGCCGGAATCCTGCATGGCCACGCTGACCGCGTGTTCGCTCGATTGCTGGCCGGGGGCCACCGGTGCGATGTCGATGCCGACGAACTCGCTGACGTCCCAAGGCAAGGCCGCTGCCGCCCCGGAGCCGGTCTCTTCGGTAATGGTGAACAGCGGGTGACAGTCGATTTCCGGCTCGATACCGCTTTCGACGATCGCCTTGAGCGAGGCCAGCAGCGCCGCCACGCCGGCTTTATCGTCCAGATGGCGGGCGCTGATATGGCCGCTTTCGGTGAACTCCGGCAGTGGGTCGAAGGCGACGAAATCGCCGACCGACACGCCCAGCGATTCGCAATCGGCGCGGGTCGTGCTGTAGGCGTCCAGGCGCAGTTCGACGTGATCCCAGCTGATCGGCAAACGGTCCACTTCGGTATTGAACGCATGCCCCGAGGCCATCAACGGCAGGACGCTGCCGCGGATAACGCCGGCATCGGTGAACACGCTGACGCGGCTACCCTCGGCAAAACGGCTGGACCAGCAACCGACCGGCGCCAGCCCCAGGCGACCGTTGTCCTGCACGGTACGGACGATCGCGCCAATGGTGTCCAGGTGCGCCGAAACGGCGCGGTCGGGGCTGCTCTGCTTGCCCTTCAAGGTGCCGCGAATGGTACCGCGGCGGGTCATCTCGAAGGGAATGCCGATTTCCTCGAGGCGCTCGGCGACATAGCGCACGATGGTGTCGGTAAAGCCAGTGGGGCTGGGGATCGCGAGCATTTCCAGCAGGACTTTTTGCAGGTATTCGAGATCGGGTTCGGGGAGGTGTGGCATTAGCGTCTCCTTGGTACTGCCAGAGATAAAGGCTTTATCTTTCATGTAGGAGCCAGCTTGCTGGCGATCGGGTTACCCGAGCGGCACCCGGCTGTCGCGAGTTCGGGTGGATGACGCTTTACCCTTTACCATCCTCCAATAGCGGTGATGGATGAAAAAGGTGTCATCCACCCTACCCAGCCCTCGTAGCCCAGGTGCAATCCGGGGGAATTCTGGCGCGCCCTGATTGCATGCGGTTCACAGACGATCGCCAGCAAGCACTAGGCGTCCCCCTGGCTCCTGCAGCGGGCCGTTGGCCCGCCCACGACTGTCGTCGTAGCCCTCAGCCGACCTGGCTGAGCGGGAACAGCAAGTCGATAAAACGCTCGGCGGTGGGTTGTGGCTGGTGGTTGGCCAGGCCGGCGCGCTCGTTGGCTTCGATGAACACGTAATCGGGTTGGTCGGCGGCCGGCACCAGCAAGTCGAGGCCGACCACCGGGATATCCAGGGCGCGGGCGGCTTTTACCGCGGCGTCGGCGAGCGTCGGGTGAAGGATATCGGTGACATCCTCAAGGCTGCCGCCAGTGTGCAGGTTGGCGGTCTTGCGCACGGCCAGGCGTTGCCCCTGGGGCAGCACGCTGTCGTAGTCGACCCCGGCGGCATGCAGCGTGCGCAGGGTTTCGGCGTCCTTGGGGATGCGGCTTTCGCCGTCGGTGGCGGCTTGGCGGCGGCGGCTCTGGGCGTCGATCAATTCGCCGATGCTGTGACGCCCGTCGCCGATCACTTCCGCGGGGCGGCGGATCGCGGCAGCGACCACTTCGAAGCCGATCACCAGAATGCGCAGGTCGAGGCCCGGATGAAAACTCTCCAGCAGCACCCGGCTGTCGAAGGGCTGGGCGCGCTCGATCGCCGCTTGCACCTCGGCCGGGCTGCGCAGGTCGACCGCGACGCCCTGGCCCTGTTCGCCATCCACCGGTTTGACCACCAGGCTGCCGTGTTCGGCGAGGAACGCAGCGTTCTCTTCGGCGCTGCCGGCCAGGCGTTGGGCGGGCAGGCGCAGACCCGCTCGGGCCAGGGTGCGATGGGTCAGGCGCTTGTCCTGACACAGGGTCATGCTCACCGCGCTGGTCAGATCGGTCAGCGATTCGCGACAGCGAATCCGCCGGCCGCCCTGGCTCAGGGTGAACAGACCGGCTTCGCTGTCGTCCACCTGCACTTCGATACCGCGGCGCAGCGCTTCGTCGACGATGATCCGTGCATAGGGATTCATCTCCGTGTGCGGGCCGGGGCCGAGAAACAGGGTCTGGTTGATGCCGTTCTTGCGCTTGATGCTGAAGGTTTGCAGCTCGCGGAAACCCAGCTTGGCGTAGAGCTTCTTGGCCTGGCCGTTGTCGTGCAGCACCGACAGATCGAGGTAGCTCAGGCCGCGGCTCATAAAGTGTTCGATCAGGTGGCGCACCAACACCTCGCCGACGCCGGGGCGGGTGCAGCGCGGGTCGACCGCCAGGCACCAGAGGCTGCTGCCGTTTTCCGGATCCTTGTAG
This sequence comes from uncultured Pseudomonas sp., assembly GCF_946885885.1. The sequence goes on along the minus strand of NZ_CAMPHN010000025.1, from coordinate 10,298 downwards.
GCCTTGTGGTGGTTGAGGCCCATGACGCTGCCGATGACCATGCCGCTGTCTTCGTCCTCGGCCAGCCAATACACCGGCCCGCCGAGGCGCCGCGGGGTGAGTTTGTCCGGGTTGATCGGCAGCATGCCGCGCATCTGGTACAGGCAGTTGATCGCCTGCCAGTCTTCGGCATTCTGCGCGCGGCGGATGCGGTAGCCGCGGAACACGCACTGTGCGGGGCGATAGTCGCTGAACCATAGGCGCAGGGTGTCGGAGGGATCGAGGAACAGCTGTTGCGGTGCCTGCGCCAGCACTTGCTGGGGGGCGGCGACATAGAGCGCGATATCGCGTTCGCCGGCCTGCTCGTTGAGCAGATCCGCGGCCAGCTCGCTGGCGTCCGGGTAGGTATGGCCGATCAGCAGGCGGCCCCAGCCGCAATGCACGACCTTGGGCTGGCCCAGCTCGCTGCCGTGCCCTTCGGCAAAGCGCGCTTGCAGACGTTCGTAGGAGGGAGGTTGGCCGCGCAGTAGGCGTTGATTGAAGGCAGTGGCGCGCATTGGAGTACTTCCTTTGCTTGTGCGGTGTGCCCCGGATAACGCCGGGGCTGAAGAGTAGGTTGGCATCCTCGGATTGCAGTCGGGCTACAGACGGAGGTCAGAGCCCTTGCTCGTTTAACCATAGATTGAGCGCCGCCATTTGCCACAGCTTGGAGCCGCGCAGGGGTGTCAGTTGGCCGTGGGGATCGCTGAGCAGGCGGTCGAGCATGGCCGGGTTGAACAGGCCGCGATCCTGGCTCGGGTCGACCAGCAGGTCGCGTACCCAGCCGAGGGTCGCGCCTTGCAGATGCTTGAGGCCGGGCACTGGAAAGTAACCTTTGGGACGGTCGATCACCGCCGCCGGGATCACCTGGCGCGCCGCTTCCTTGAGCACGTGTTTACCGCCATCCGGTAGCTTGAATCGACCCGGTATCCGCGCCGAGAGTTCCGCCAATCGATAGTCGAGGAATGGCGTGCGCGCCTCCAGACCCCAGGCCATGGTCATGTTGTCGACCCGCTTGACGGGGTCGTCGACCAGCATCACCGTGCTGTCCAGGCGCAAGGCCTTGTCCACCGCCGCCGTCGCCCCCGGTTGGGCGAAGTGCTCGCGGACGAAATCGCCGGCGACATCGCCGGTCAGCCAGGCCGGTTGCACGCACTCGGCATATTCCTCGTACCCACGGTCGAAGAAGGCCTGGCGATAAGCGCTGAAGGCATCCTTGGCGCCATCGACCAACGGGTACCAGTGATAGCCGGCGAACAGTTCGTCGGCGCCCTGGCCGCTCTGCACCACCTTGCAATGCTTGGCCACCTCGCGCGACAGCAGGTAGAAGGCGATGCAGTCGTGGCTGACCATGGGCTCGCTCATGGCGCGAAAGGCCGCGGGCAATTGCTCGATAATCTCGTGTTCGCCGATACGTAATTGATGGTGCCGGGTGGCGAAGCGCTCGGCGATCAGGTCGGAGTATTGAAATTCGTCGCCACGTTCGCCGCCGGCATCCTGAAAGCCGATGGAGAAGGTCGAGAGGTTTTCCACCCCGGCTTCGCGCAACAGGCCGACCAGCATGCTCGAATCGACTCCGCCGGACAGCAGCACACCGACATCCACCGCCGCGCGTTGGCGGATCGACACGGCCTCGCGCATGCCGTCGAGCACGCGGTCGCGCCATTCTTCCAGGCCGAAAGCGCTCTCGTCCCCGCGCGGGCCGTAGTTCAGCTGCCACCAGCTTTGCTGCTCGCTGTTGCCTTGGGCATCGATGCGCAGCCAAGTGGCCGGCGGCAGTTTTTCCACCCCGGCGAGAATGGTCCGCGGCGCCGGCACCACGGCGTGGAAGTTCAGGTAGTAGTTGAGCGCGATGGGGTCGAGGGCCTTGGCGATATCGCCGCCTTGCAGCAGCGCTGGCAGGCTGGAGGCGAAGCGCAGGCGCTGCCCGGTGCGCGACAGATACAGCGGCTTGACCCCGAGGCGGTCGCGGGCGATGAACAGTTGTTGGCTGTCGCGCTCCCAGATGGCGAAGGCGAACATGCCGTTGAGCTTGGGCAGCAGGTCCTTGCCCCAGGCGTGGTAGCCCTTGAGCAGCACCTCGGTGTCGCCGTCGGAGAAGAAGCGATAGCCCAGCGCTTGCAGCTCGCTGCGCAGTTCCGGGTAGTTATAGATGGCGCCGTTGAACACCAGTGCCAGGCCGAGTTCGCTGTCGATCATCGGCTGGCCCGAGGCTTCGGCCAGATCCATGATCTTCAAGCGGCGATGGCCGAGGGCGACCGGCCCTTGGCTGTGAAAACCGTGGGCGTCGGGGCCGCGTGGGGTCAAGTGATGGGTGATGCGCTCGACGGCGGCGAGGTCGGCCGCGCGTTGATCAAAACGTAGTTCTCCAGCTATTCCGCACATAATTCCTTACCGGTGTGGCCGTTGGGGAGTGGTTTCGCGTTTAATCCATTGGCAATACGACGCTTGGCGCCGCAATCCAGCAAGCAGATGAATTTGGCATCTATCGAGCCAAAGTCATTAGCGTTAAAGACGCTCCTCGCTGCTGGTTATATCTCTTCCATGGATATCGCTGAGTCTTTTACACCAAAACAAAATAATACTTTGATGTCAAAGCTTTATTGCCAGTGTGGTTGATGCGATGAGTGAAAAAATAGTTCCAGTAGAAATTGATTTTTCTGCCGTGAGCGCCTTCGAAATGCCTTTGTTCAAGGCCCTGCGGCGGTTGCAGCAAGCCGGCGAAGTGCATGCCAAGCGTCTCAGCCGCTTCGGCGGCCTGACGCCCATGCAATTGATGATTTTGCAGGTGCTGGCGGACGAGGCGCGGATGACCGCGAGCGCCCTCAGCGGGCGCGTCAGCCTGACCGCGGCAACGTTGTCGGGGATGCTCGACCGGCTGGAGGAACTCGGGCTGTTGCAGCGTCAGCGCGACGATCAGGACCGGCGCCGGCAATGGCTGTTGCTCAGCGATGCGGGACGCGAGCTGATGCAGCAGGCGCCGAGCCTGCTACCGCCCGAGTTCCGCCAGCGCTTCGCCGCGCTCAGCGAGTGGGAGCGCCACAGCCTGACCGCCGCGCTGCTGCGCGCCGCCGAGTTATGCGGGGCTATGGAGTGATACGCCACCTGTAAACCAATCGAGAGCCATACCCCGGATTGCGCCAAGGCTTATCCAGGCTCCCAAAGCCTGGGTAGGGTGGCCATGGCGAAGCCTTGTCCACCGTTGATGGTGCAAATGGCGGACAAGCCTGCGGCATGTCCGCCCTACGGTTTTTCGCAGGCCTTGTAGGCTCTGGTAGCCCGGATGCAATCCGGGGAAAGCTGCTGCGGCTGATACCGCTCCCCGGATTTCATTCAGGCTACGGGTCGCGGCGTTAACGGCTGCCGCGGATCAACTGGCGCAACATAAAACGGTTCGGGTGGCAGGCTTCGGCGACGTCGCGCGGCAGGGGCAGGGGTTCGTCGTTCAGCCAGGCGGCGATCAGTTCGCCGGACAGCGGGGCGGTGATCAGCCCGCGCGAGCCGTGGCCGCTGTTGATATACAGGCCGTCGAGCCAGGGGCAGGGCGTTGGCGGCACCTGTCGGGCATCCTTGCCGAGTACCGCGTAGGCTTGGAGAAACGCCTGGCGCTCGGCCAAAGGCCCGACGATCGGCAAATAATCCGGGCTGGTGCAGCGAAAGGCGGCGCGGCCTTCGAGTTGCGCCGGTTCGAGGCGCTCGGCTTCGAGGCGCTCGGCCAGATCGCTGGAAATATCCGCGAGCAATTGCAGGTTATGCGCGTGATCGGCGAGATTGACCGCCAGGTCCTCGCTTTTGAAGTCGAAACTCGCCCCCAAGGTGTGTTCGCCAAAGCGTTCCGGTGCGACATAACCCTCGGCGCAGACCACGCTGCGCAATGCCGCGCTGGCGGCCGTCGCCGGTACGCGGGTGATTTGCCCGCGAATGCGCTTGAGCGGCAACTCGGCGCTGAGCGGGAAGCGCGCGATCTCGGCGGCGCCGGCCAATACCACGACCGGCGCACTGGCCAGCAGCTGCTCGCCGTTCCAGGCCTGCCACTGCGGGCCGTCACGGCGTAATTCGAGCGCGTGGCGATGTAGCAGCAAGTCGATATTCGGGTGCGCGCTAAGCAGTTGACACAGGGCGGGCGGATGCACCCAGCCGGCCTCTGGATAGAACAGGCCGCCGCTGGCCAGGGCGATACCGGCCTTGTCTTCGGCGGCGGCACGGTCGAGGTTGATCAGCAGATCCTCGTCGAAGGCACCGGCCAACTGCGCCTGGCGTTGCGCTTCCTTGGCATCGAACGCCAGTTGCAGCACGCCGCAGTTGTCCCAGTCGCGGCCCTTGTGCAGGCGTTCGAGCAGGCGGCGGGTATGGCCGAAGCCGCTGACGATCAGCCGCGACAGGGTCGTGCCGTGGGCCGAGAGCTTGAGATAGAGCACGCCTTGCGGATTGCCCGAGGCCTCCTGGGCAATCGCGGCATGCCGCTCCAACAGGGTTACCCGCCAGCCGCGGGCGGCCAGGCTGGCGGCCGTGGCGCAGCCGGCCAGGCCGGCGCCGATCATCAGGGCATGACGTTCGCCCGTTGGCGCCTCGGGTCGGGCGAACCAGGGTTTGGCGCCGCTACCGGATTCGCCGAGAAACTGGCCTTTAAGCACTTCCCACTTCTTGCCCAAGCCTGGCACGCGTTTGACGCCAAAACCCGCCTCCTTAAGACCGCGCCGCACCAGGCCGGCGCTGCTGAAGGTGCCGAAGGTGGCGCCGGGGGCGCTCAACCGGGCCAGCTCGGCGAACAGTTCCGGCGCCCACATGGCGGGATTCTTCGCCGGGGCGAAGCCGTCGAGAAACCAGGCGTCGATGCGCGCGTCGAGTTGCGGCAGCAGCTCCAGGGCATCGCCGACCAGCAGAGTCAGGACGATGCGTCCGTCGGCGAACGAAAGCCTTTGAAAGCCCGGGTGCAGGGCGACGTACTGCTGCAACAGCGCTTGGGCATAGGACGCCAACTCCGGCCACAGCGCCAGCGCGCGCTGCAAGTCGGCCCGGCTGAACGGGTATTTTTCCACACTGACGAAATGCAGCCGTGCGCCTGCCGGCGCCACTCGCTCGAACAGCTGCCAGGCGCAGAGAAAATTCAGGCCGCTGCCGAAACCGGTCTCGCCGATGCTCAGGTGCTCATCGGCGGTCAGGGTGGCGAAGCGGGCGGGTAGGTCGTTGTTGTCGAGGAAGACGTAGCGGGTCTCGGCCAGGCCGTTTTCGTTGGAGAAATACACGTCGCCGAACAGCCGCGATAACGGCTGCCCCCGGGCATCCCAGTCGAGTTGCGCGGTGGACGGGGCGGGCGGTTGAGTGGGCGAGTTGGACATGGCAGCACCGGATTGAGCAGGCGCGCATTCTAGCCGATTGCGTCACCTGTCCGGACAAGTCGCTGGCCGATCCGCTAGGCTGAAGCGATCAGATCAGGGAGCAACATATGTTCGAATCCGCCGAGATTGGCCACAGTATCGATAAAGCCACCTTCGACGCCGCCGTGCCCGAGTTGCGCGAGGCGTTGCTCGAGGCGCAGTACGAGCTGAAACAGCAGGCGCGCTTTCCGGTGATCATCCTACTCAACGGCATCGAGGGCGCGGGCAAGGGCGAGACGGTCAAGTTGCTCAACGAGTGGATGGACCCGCGGCTGATCCAGGTCAGCACCTTCGACCAGCAGACCGACGAGGAACTGGCGCGGCCACCGGCCTGGCGTTATTGGCGGCAATTGCCGGCCAAGGGCTCGACCGGCATTTTCTTCGGCAACTGGTACAGCCAGATGCTGCAAGGGCGTGTGCATAACCGCTTCAAGGATGCCGTGCTCGACCAGGCTATCGATCGCGCATTGGCGATGGAGCGCATGCTGTTCGATGAGGGCGCGTTGATTTTCAAGTTCTGGTTTCACTTGTCGAAGAAGCAGATGAAGGCACGCTTGAAGCAGTTGCAGGACGACCCGCTGCACAGCTGGCGCATCAGCCCGCTGGATTGGCAACAGTCGAAAACCTACGACAAATTCGTGCGTGTCGGCGAGCGGGTACTGCGCCGCACCAGCCGCGACTACGCGCCTTGGTATGTGGTGGAGGGCGCGGATGAGTATTACCGCAGCCTGACGGTCGGACGGATTCTGCTCGATGGCTTGCAGGCCGCGTTGAGAAGCGACGCCCGGCCGACTCCTCACCCGCATGCCGCGCCTTTGACCTCCAGCCTGGACGATCGCGGTCTGCTCGACAGCCTGAATATGAGCCAGGCGCTGGCCAAGGACGACTACAACGAGCAGATGGCTGTCGAACAGGCGCGCCTGTCGCTGTTGATGCGCGACAAGCGCATGCGCAAGCACGCGTTGGTCGCGGTATTCGAGGGCAACGATGCGGCCGGCAAGGGCGGGGCCATCCGCCGCGTGGCGGCGGCGCTGGATCCCCGTCAGTATCGCATTGTCGCGATAGCGGCACCGACCGAGGAGGAGCGTGCGCAGCCCTATTTATGGCGTTTCTGGCGGCATATTCCGGCGCGCGGCAAATTCACCATGTTCGACCGCTCCTGGTATGGCCGGGTGCTGGTCGAGCGGGTCGAGGGTTTTTGCAGTTCGGCCGATTGGCTGCGCGCTTATGGCGAAATCAACGACTTCGAGGAGCAACTGACCGACGCCGGCGTGGTGCTGGTGAAGTTCTGGCTGGCGATCGACCAGGACGTGCAATTGCAGCGCTTCCAGGCGCGCGAAAAGATTCCGTTCAAACGCTTCAAAATCACCGAGGACGACTGGCGCAATCGCGAGAAGTGGTCGCAATACCGCGATGCGGTGGGCGATATGGTCGACCGCACCAGCACCGAAATCGCGCCCTGGACGCTGGTCGAGGCCAACGATAAGCGCTTCGCCCGGGTCAAAGTGTTGCGCACGATCAACGAGGCGCTGGAGGCGGCGTTCGCCAGGGATTGATGCTGCACATGTGACTTATTCGACGGCTAATTTGCCAGTCCGGTCCATCCTGAGGATGGTTGCGCATATATCCGATGAATAGTAATCGTCGGTCTGGGTTGTCGGTCCTATTCTTCGCTCATCCAAAGGCTCCCTAAAGATGAGGTGCGACATGCGTGAAGTGGTGATCGTTGAAAGCGTGCGGACTGGCTTGGCCAAGTCCTTCCGTGGCAAGTTCAATCTGACCCGTCCGGATGACATGGCAGCCCACTGCGTCAACGCGTTGCTCGCACGCAGCGGTATCGATCCGGCACTGGTCGACGATTGCATCGTCGGTGCCGGCTCCAACGAGGGCGCCCAGGGCATGAACATCGGCCGTAACGTCGCGGTATTGTCCGGCCTCGGTACCCAGGTCGCGGGCATGACCCTCAACCGTTTCTGCTCGTCCGGTTTGCAGGCGATCGCTATCGCCGCCAACCAGATCGCCTCGGGCTGTAGCGACATCATCGTCGCCGGCGGCGTCGAGTCGATCACCATGACCCTGAAGAGCATGAACACCGACAACCTGTTCAACCCCATCCTGCAGCAGGATGTGCCGGGTATTTACTACCCCATGGGGCAGACCGCCGAGATAGTCGCGCGGCGTTACAACGTCAGCCGCGAGGCGCAGGATGCCTATGCCCTGCAAAGCCAGCAGCGCACCGCCGCGGCCCAGGCGGCGGGCTTGTTCAACGACGAAATCGTGCCGATGCAGGTCAAGTACCAGATAGAAGATAAAGCCACCGGCGAGAAGAAGATCGTCGAGGGCGTGGTCGAGGGCGACGATTGCAATCGCCCCGATACCACCATCGAAAGCCTGAACGCGCTCAAGCCGGTGTTCGCCGAAGACGGCTCGGTCACCGCCGGCAACGCTTCGCAGTTGTCCGACGGCGCATCCATGACTCTGGTGATGAGCCTGGACAAGGCCATCGAGCTGGGGCTCAAGCCCAAGGCGTTCTTCCGCGGCTTCACGGTCGCCGGTTGCGAGCCCGACGAGATGGGCATCGGCCCGGTGTTCTCGGTGCCGAAACTGCTCAAGGCCAAAGGCCTGCAGATTGCCGATATCGATCTGTGGGAACTCAACGAGGCCTTCGCCTCGCAGTGTCTGTATGCCCGCGACCGTTTGCAGATCGATAACGACAAGTACAACGTCAACGGCGGCTCGATTTCCATTGGCCATCCCTTCGGTATGACCGGCTCGCGCCAGGTTGGTCATCTGGTGCGTGAGCTACAAAGGCGCAACCTGCGCTATGGCATCGTCACCATGTGCGTGGGTGGCGGTATGGGCGCCACCGGGTTGTTCGAGGCGGTGCGTTAACAGCGACCTGTCGTCCGCACGCACAAAACCCCGGTACAGCTTGGCTGTACCGGGGTTTTGCTTTTTTTGGATGCCGGTCGGCGAGGCTATTTATTTCGGCGGTGCGGTGCGTAGTGCGGGATCGACCCGCGCATAAAGCGATTTAGCGACTTGCATGCGGTTGATATAGGCGTCGATCCCGTGCAATGCATCGACACGGGTGAAGTAGGGGCCTTCCAGGGTGCCTTCGCGGGTCGAGAAGAAATACTGCCCGTTAACCGCCGTGACGCGCTCACTGCGGTAGTGCGTGCCGGGGCTCGGATCCACATTGCGCTGACCGAACATAGCCAAATCTCCACAAAAAGCCGGGATAGTCTGAGTCTAATCCGCTGAATAGCTGACGTTTGACTTGGCGACAGATGGTCGTCTATTACCGGAACTTAGCTGTTTTTACAGTTTTCTGCCGTCAAGTTTCAGGCGCCTGCATGCTCGCCATAGGTACAGTTGGCCGCCTTCGACCCCCGGAACTGTAGCTGTGGCCCCAAGCGCGAACCGCCTAGAATGGTGCTTTGCGTCGTTGCCAGCCCTGCTCTGAGGCCCGTGTCGGCGTGCATTCGAGGCCTCCATGCATATCTCTTCCGGTCGTTGGCTTTACGGTATGTTCCTGGCGTTGCTCACCGCTGTGCTCTGGGGTGTGCTGCCGATCCAGCTCAAACAGGTGCTGCAAGTCATGGACCCGGTCACCGTGACCTGGTTTCGCCTGTTGGTGGCCGGCTCGATTCTGCTCGCCTATCTGGCTGCGAGCCGGCGTCTGCCGCGCTTTCGTCCCCTGGGTAAGAAGGGCGCATGGCTGCTGGCGCTGGCGATTGCCGGGTTGAGCAGCAACTATGTGCTGTATCTGGCCGGGCTGACGCTGCTCAGTCCGGGCACCACGCAATTGGTGATTCAGGTCGCGCCTATCCTGCTGCTGGTCGGCAGCCTGCTGGTCTTTCGCGAGCGTTTCAGTCTCGGCCAGGGGCTGGGCCTGGCGGTTCTGCTGTTGGGTTTCGGGTTGTTTTTCAATCAGCGCCTGATGGAATTGCTGACGTCGTTGAGTGACTACACCACTGGGGTTCTGACAGTGCTGCTGGCGGCCTTCGTCTGGGCATTCTACGGCTTGGCGCAGAAGCAGTTGTTGACCGTGTGGAACTCGTTGCAGGTGATGATGGTGATCTACCTGGCCTGCGCGTTGTTGCTGACCCCCTGGGCTCACCCCCTGCAGGCGCTCGCGCTCAGTCCGTCGCAAGGCTGGCTGTTGTTCGCCTGTTGCCTGAATACCCTGGTGGCCTATGGCGCTTTCGCCGAAGCGCTGGCGCATTGGGAAGCCTCGCGGGTCAGCGCGACCCTGGCGATCACGCCGCTGATCACCTTCGTCTCGGTGGCGCTGGCGGCGAGCTGGTGGCCGGATCATGTGCAGCCCGAGCAGATCAATTGCCTCGCCTATGGCGGCGCCGTTCTGGTGGTGCTGGGCTCGGCGTTGATCGCCCTGGGCCCCTCGCTGATGGTCGGCTTGCGTGCCCGGCGGGCGAGAATGCAGGGTTTGGCCAAGCCTCTGCTGTAGATCGGAGACGGGCGCTCAGCGGTTGCGCTTGGCTTCGCGGTATTCGCCAGGGGTTTGTCCGGTCCAGGCCTTGAAGCTGCGATGGAAGGAGCGCGATTCGGTAAAGCCCAGGTAGCTGGCGATATCCTGGATCGTCAGTTCGCTGCGCAGCAGGTAATGCTCGGCCAGCTCCTGGCGCAACTCGTCGAGAATTTGCTGGTAGCTGGTGCCGGCCTGCTGCAGGTGGCGTTGCAGAGTGCGCACGGTCATATGGAATTTCTCCGCCACCCGTTCCTTGCGCGGTAAACCATCCTTGAGTAGCAGGCGCAATGCGGTTTTCACCCGCTGCGGCAACGGCTCGTCGCCATCCAGGCCGGCCATCAGGGTCAGCGCGTGTTCTTCCAGGGTGCGCAGCAGGTTGGCGTCGGCCTGGCGCAACGGCACGGCGAGGT
>NZ_CAMPHN010000024.1 GCF_946885885.1 uncultured Pseudomonas sp. | reverse complement strand
GCCTCGCGCTAAAACAGGCTCCGGCGCGGTCGCGATGAAACGGCAACAGACCCTAATCGGTTGTGGGATTTTATTTTTGGCGGTTGCACGTCTCCTGGGGGTACAGATCTAAGGGGGGCCTTAGTTGAGTAGCGAGATTTCTTTATCGAGCGTCGGCGCAACGGTTCTGCCGTGCAGCAGGGCATCGGTTTTGCCATCGGCGCCGGCACCGGGTAGTACTTCCAGTTCGGCGATCCCGAGAGGCCTTTTGCCGTCGGCCGATATGGCGCTGACCCCGCCGATATCCAGCCCGGTCGAGCGTTCGACGAACCGGATGCGCCTGCCTTTCGGATTCGGCGCCCACTTCTCTCCCCACTCGGTCAGGGCGAGCAACATGGGCGCGAGCTCCATGCCTTTTTCCGTCAATTTGTATTCGTAAGAGCGGCCGTCGACCTGGCAGCGCACGCGCTCGAAGATTCCGCTCTCGGTGAGCCGCTGCAAACGCGTGGTCAAGGTGCCAGTCGCGATCCCCAGGTGCTGTTGAAAGTCCTGGAAGCGCGTCATGCCGCAGAAGGCATTGCGCAGAATTAAAATCGACCACCACTCTCCGACCAGATTCAAGGTTTGCGCCACCGGGCAATTCATGGTTTCAAAAGACGTTCGGCTCATGGTGCGGCTGCTCGCCTCCTGGTTCGTTTGCTAAATAGCTTCAATTATTGAATCTATATTTTGTGGTACGGCCGTGTCAATCCGTGAGCCGGATTTTCTGAGCGGTCGGTCGATTAGCGGTCGGCACAGGGCCGAATGGCCGAGGGAGCGTTATGGCGTTTGTCGCTGGCGTGCTTGGGAAGGGGCGCGGAGCCGCACAGCGCAGCGGCCGTCCGCTCATCCGGCTGTTCATGGCGTAGGTGTTGGCCGAGCTGATGCGATTCGAGAGGCATGCCGGCGGGCTATGAATGGCGCGGCTCGGCAGCTACTGGCGTATGGCGCTCAGCGGGTGGCGGATCGACCAGCCGCTGGGCGCTGTGGCACGGGCGCGGGGCCGTGGATGGATTTAACAGCCTGTTAATGCCGCGCGGGCTTTACCAGCTATGCCGCAGCCCCGCTTGGACGGCCCAGTTGCGCTGCGCATCCACCGCGGTGGCGGCGGACGCCTCGATGAACAGGCGCGTGTTGCCGAGGCCGACGTCGCCCCCGAGCACGAATTCGCTGCCCGTACCTTTGCGCTCCGCGGTATCGGGGGCGATGCTGCCGCCGTCCTTGGAGGCGTTGATGTCCAGGTTGTCGCCCTGGTAGCGCAATGCCGACGCCCGCACATAGAGGCCGCCATCGATTCCCGGACCTTGCAGCGTCTTGCCGATTTCGACGCCGGCGCGCGCGACCGAGGACACCAGCCGGTCCTGGTCGATTTTCACGCCATTGCGGGTGGTGTGCCGGCTGCCGCGAATGGTGCCGACGGACAAACCGAGTTGCGGTTCGATGTAATAGCCGTTCGCGAGTTCGAACGGATAGCCGCCCTCGGCATAGGTCCGGGCCGCTTGGGTCCGGTATTTACCGACGATTTCGCGGTTTTCCGAGTCGCGTGCGCGGTAGCTGTTCTCCAGCAGCGAAGCGTCGGCACCGAGCAGCAGATAAGGGCCGCTGTCGGCGGCCCAGCCGCTGTAGAGCCCCAGGGTGGTGCCTTGCAGCTCGCCCTTGCCCTGCTCGTAGTTCGCCGTAGAACGGACCTGGGCGACGCTGAAGCCGATGCTGCCGGAGGCGGCGTCGCGGACGAAGCTGCGATCCGCGCCGACCGTCAGGCCGTTGTAGTTCTGGCGATAGTCGCGCGAATAGGCGGTATCCGCGCTCAATTCGCCGCTATCGGCCTTGGCCCAGACGCTGGCCTGATCGACGCTCTGGCGGCGCGATCGCTCGCGCAGATGGCGCAGCGAGGCCTGCCCGCTGCTGTGCCAGAGATCGACGACACTGTCGGCGGCGTCGGCGGCGCTCAGCACCGTCTCCGATGGCCGCAGCCCAAGGGGAGCGCCACCCCCGCTTACGCCGCCCGGCACCTGGACCACGTCGGGCACGGCGCCGCTCTCGCTACCGTGGATGGTGATGCCCGTCAGCACTATCTTCTTGCCGTCGGCGCTCAGCGCCACTTGCGGGCTGTAGGCGAATCTCACCAGATCGCCTTCATAGGTGCCGCTCCATTCGCCATCCAGGCCCGTCGCCGCCGCGAAGGTCGCAGTACCGCCGGCGGCCGCGCTGGCATCGACGATATCGATCGGCCTGGCGGCGAGGATGGTTCTACCGTTGCGTACGGCCGTGGCGTCGACCCAGGAATTGTCGTCCAGCACCGGGTCGTAGACGATGCTCACACCCTGGGTGCCGCTGGCGGAGAAACTGCTGATGCCGCTACCGAACACGATCTTGTCGGCGCCGGCCGTGCCGGATTGGCCAGTGATGTCGCTGAGCAACTGGAAGCGCGCGCCATCGGCCAGCGATACCGTGGCGCCGCCGGTGCTGCTGTTGACCCGCAGGGTGCGGTAGCTATGGGCTGGAATGGCCCCAGGGGTGAAGCTGCCCCAGTAGCCGGCCATATCGATCACGCCGTTGTCGCCCAAGGCGAGAGAGCCGGAACCGAAATCGTTGCTCAGCGTGCCGCTGCCTTGCGGAATCCAGGTCGCGCCGTTGGCGAACGCGAGGTCGGCACGGCCGACGCTATAGCCGATATCGTTCTGCACGCCGCCGACCAGGCCGCGCAGCCAGGAATCGGCGGTGTCGAAATTGACGTTGACCGACCCGGTGTTGCGGTTGACAGGATCGGTCGCGGTGGCGATGTCGCCGTCGAGCTGCACGCGCTGGCCGCCGGCCTGGTTGACGGTGACGCTGGCGTTCTGGATGTCGAGCGGTACGCTCCAGATCGAATACGCGACGCCGGTGCGGCCCGCGGTGGTCGACACGGTCAGGCCGCCGGCGACATTGACAGTGCCGAAGTTGCGGATGCCATACACGTCAGCATCATCACAACTCGGGTGGTCGGGCGGGTTGCAAACGTTGGCAACCGTGAACGACACCGGCGCAGTGGGCGAGGTGAACTCGATGAGGCCGGTGCTGACCAGGCCGTAGGTTTCCGTCTCCGAGGCGACATCGACCGAGACCGCGCCGTCGAAGGTCATCACCGCACCGGGCGAGCGGTCGTTGCTGAGTCCGGAGGGCCTGCCGAACGGCGTGTAGCCGTTTTCCGGCCCTTCGCTACGCACGAGCACGCCCACGTCGCCGTGCCAGCGCATCCATGCCGAGCGGTGGGTGTTGGCGATGCCGTGCGTGGAGCGTGGGCCCTTCACGTCGACGGTGGCGTCGCCGAATACCTCCATGTCGCCCTGGTTGCGCACGCCGAACGCGGTCGAACCCATGGCGACCGTGGTCAGCGACAGATTGCCGTTGACCGTCAGCCGGGTATTGACGTTGTCGTTGTAGATGGCATGGGCGTTGTCGCTGGGCCAGATCGACAGCGCCGAGATGCTGGTATCGCCGTTGAAGGTGATGGTGCCGCCGTCGGAGTTGTAGACCGCGTCGAGCGTGCCGCGGCTTTCGGCGAGGATGGTGGTCGGGCCATTGAAGACGACGTTGCTGCGCCCCATGACCCAGACCGCGCGGGCAAAGCCCTGCGTATGGGCATGCAGGTCGGTGGCGCCGTTGAACACCGTGGTGCTGCCGCCGCGGGCGAGCACCGCCTGAGCGCTGTTGCCGAGACCGCCGCCTTGACCCGCGTCGCGGGCGCGGGCGGAGATCCGGGTGTTGCCGTTGACGGTGACGGTGTTGCCGTCGTTGAGGATGCCGATCGCCGTTCCCCGGATGCTGCTCTCGCCGCGGCTCGCCGACAGGTCCAGCCTGCCGCCGCCGGCCACGTCCAGCGCCACCGGAGGATTCCCCGAGGCGATGGACACGGCGACCAGATCGCGGTCGATAGCCTCCATCTCTATGCTGTCACCGCCAGCGAAGCTGTAGTGCAAGACGCCGTCGACGAAACTGACGTCGTAAGCGGGATCATAGCCGCCCGTGCCGCCGGGCCCGTCGTTGCCGGCAACGCCGGTGATCGGCTCGATATAGAGCACCGCGGCGCCGATCGTGGGCCAGGCTGCCAGTCCGGCCATCAACGCGGCCGAGATGGACAGCGAGAGCCGTTTGCGGCGATGGACCGCCGTCGCCGCGCTTGCTGGTTCGGTTGCCGGCATCCGGGCTGGCACTAATTGCAGGCAATGTTCTACGCCGCGCGCGATCGCTCGCGCCCGCTTCTGCCGGATGCAGGTCATCGGTTTCCCCAGGTTCTAGAATGCTATGGCCGTGTGGCCAGGTTTGCGGGCAGTAGTCCCGAAACCGTCCGGTCGAAACTAGCACGCTCATTTCCGGCGCCGAAGGGAAATGCCCGGCCTTTCCTGACCAGGTTGCATTTGTGTGAGCGATCGCACTCGGGGGCGGCGCGGCAGATCACGCTTACGCTCGCACCGCTCGGCGCCTGTGGCGCGGGCATTGGAAAAGCGCCATCGGTGAATGGCGCCGTCGACTACTTCCTGCTCAGCAGCACGCCGCTTTCCATATGGTGGGTATAGGGGAATTGGTCGAACAGCGCGCAGCGGCTCACTTGGTGGGTGTCGCTGAGCTGGGCGATATTGGCGGCCAGGGTCTCCGGGTTGCAGGAGATATACAGGATGCGCTCGAAGCGGCGGGTCAGCTCGCAGGTGTCCGGATCCATGCCGGCGCGCGGTGGGTCGACGAACACGCTGCCGAAGTCGTAGCTCTTCAGGTCGATACCGGCCAGGCGACGGAACGGCCGCACCTCGTTGAGCGCTTCGGTCAGCTCTTCGGCGGACAGGCGCACCAGGGTCACGTTGTCCACGCCGTTGTCGGCCAGGTTGGCCAGGGCGGCGTTGACCGAGGATTTGCTGATCTCGGTGGCCAGCACCTTGCGCACCCGGGTGGCCAGCGGCAGGGTGAAGTTGCCGTTGCCGCAATACAGCTCCAGCAGGTCGTCCTGACGCTCGCCCAATACCTCGTAAGCCCAGCCGAGCATCTTCTGATTGACTTCGCCATTGGGCTGGGTGAAGGCACCCTCCGGCTGCCGATAGCTGAAGGTGCGTCCGGCGACTTGCAGCTTTTCCTCGACGAAGTCCTTGCCGATGACGATGCGCTTGCCGCGCGAACGGCCGACGATACTGATCTGCAGCTCAGCCGCAAGCTTCTGCGCCTCGGCTTGCCAGGCGTCGTCCAGCGGGCGGTGGTAGCACAGGGTGACCAAGGCGTCGCCGGCCAGGGTGGTGAGGAATTCCACCTGGAACAGCTTGAAGCTCAGCGCTTTGCTGGCTTGCCAGGCGGCTTTCAGGCGCGGCATCAACTGGTTGATTCGCACGCTGGCGATGGGGAAATCCTCGAAGAAGATCGGCGTGTGCTTATCGCCGGCCTCGAACATCGCGTAGTGGCGGTCTTCGCCTTCGCGCCACAAGCGGAACTCGGCACGCAGGCGGTAATGTTCGCGCGGCGATTCGAAGACTTCGGGCTCGGGCGCGGCGAAGGGCGCCAGCAACTCGATCAGACGCTGCTTCTTTTCGGCGAGTTGGGCGTCGTAGTTGGCGGGGTCGAACTGGGAACGGCTCATGGGTACTCGGGCGGTTGGCGGGCGGGCATATGCCCGCTGAAGGATTAAAGGTATGGCTGTCGGTATTATTCGCTATTCGGTGTAGGAGCCTGGGGGACGCCTAGTTCTTGCTGGCGATGCTTTTGGCCTACAAAGATCGCCAGCAAGCTGGCTCCTACAGAGCAATTGAGTGGTTAAGCGAACCAACCCAGCTTGACCACGAACAACACCGACAAGACCACCAGCGCGGGGTTGAGTTCGCGTGCGCGGCCGGCCAGCAGCTTGATCAGGGTCCAGGCGATAAAGCCGAAGGCGATGCCGTTGGCGATCGAGAACGTCAGCGGCATGGCCAGAGCGGCGACCACCACGGGGGCGGCGACGGTGAGGTCGTCCCAATCGATCTGCGCCAGGCTGCTCATCATCAGCACGGCGACGAACAGCAGCGCCGGGGCAGTGGCGAAGGCCGGCACGGCGCCGGCCAGCGGGGCGAAGAACAGGCTGAGCAAAAACAGCAGCGCGACCACGCAGGCGGTCAGGCCGGTGCGCCCGCCGGCGCTGATGCCGGCGGCGGATTCGATATAGCTGGTGGTGGTCGAGGTGCCCAGTGCAGCGCCGGCCATGGTCGCCGTGCTGTCGGCCATCAGCGCGCGGCCGAGGCGCGGCATCTTGCCGTCCTTGTCCAGCAGGTCGGCTTTTTGCGCGACGCCGACCAGGGTGCCGGAGGTGTCGAACAGGTCGACGAACAGAAAGGCGAAGATCACGCTGAGCAGGCCGATATCCAGGGCGCCCATGATGTCCAATTGCAGCAGGGTCGGCATCAGCGACGGCGGCATCGAGACCACGCCGCCGAGCTGCGACAGACCGAGCAGAATCGACAGCGCGGTGACCAGCAGGATGCCGATCATCACCGCGCCGGTGACCTTGCGATAGGCCAGGGCGGCGATCACGAAGAAGCCCAGGCAGGCCAGCAATACGCCGCCTTGGCTCATATCGCCGAGGGTCACCAGGGTGGCCGGGTGGTCGACCACGATGCCGGCGTTCTTTAGCGCGATGATCGCCAGGAACAGGCCGATGCCGGCGGCGATACCGGCGCGCAGGGCCAGGGGGATGCTGTTGATGATCCATTCGCGGATCTTGAAGATCGACAACGCGAAGAAGATCACCCCGGAGAGGAACACCGCGCCCAGCGCCACCTGCCAGCTGTGACCCATGGTCAGCACCACGGTGTAGGTGAAAAAGGCATTGAGGCCCATGCCCGGCGCCAGGGCGATCGGGTAGTTGGCCAGCAGGCCCATGATCGCCGAGCCGATGGCCGCGGCCAGGCAGGTGGCTACGAACACCGCGCCCTTGTCCATGCCGGTTTCGGCGAGCATGTTGGGGTTGACGAAGAGGATGTAGGCCATGGTCAGGAAGGTGGTCAGGCCCGCCAGCACTTCGCTGCGCACCGTGGTGTTATGTGCCCTGAGTTGGAACAATCTTTCCAGCATCTGCAACGCTCCGTAACGGCGTGGCGCCGTGAATATGCAAATCGAAAGCAAAGCACATCCACGCGCTTGTGCATGTTTTTGCTGGCGATCCGGAAAAAGGCGCGCATCATATCAGCTCGCCCATAGGGGGTGAATTTATGACCGAATGGTCAACTAGCTACA
The DNA here is from genome assembly GCF_946885885.1 of uncultured Pseudomonas sp. The sequence goes on along the minus strand of NZ_CAMPHN010000024.1, from coordinate 33,144 downwards.
GCAGCTTGCATAGGCAAGAAGGAGGCCAATATGACCACACGAGCCCTGATCAGCCTTGCTGACGGCGTTGAAGACATCGAGTGCGTGACCCTGATCGACGTGCTGCGGCGCGCCGAGGTCGAAGTGGTGGTGGCCAGTATCGAAGGGCGGCGGATGATCACCTGTGCCCGTGGCACCCGTTTGACCGCCGATACCATGCTGGTCGACGTGCTGGCCCAGGATTTCGACCTGATCGTACTGCCCGGCGGCATGCCCGGTGCCCAGCACCTGGCCGAGCACGAACCGCTGGCCGAAAAGGTGCGCGAGCAGGCCAAGGCCGGCAAATTGTTCGCCGCCATCTGCGCCGCACCGGCGCTGGCCTTGCAGCAATATGGCGTGCTCAAGCAACGGCGCATGACCTGCTACCCGAGCTTCAGCGACCGCTTGAGCGGCTGCACCTTCGTCGACCAGGCGGTAGTGGTCGACGGCAACTGCATTACCAGCCAGGGCCCCGGCACCGCCATGGAATTCGCCCTGACCCTGGTCGAGCAGCTACAGGGCAAGGGCAAACGCAAGGAAGTGGCCGAGGCCATGTTGGTCTGATCGCCGCAATCGGGCGCGCGCTTTTGTAGCCCGGATGCAATCCGGGAGCGATCTGTGTGGTTACACTTTTCCCCGGATTTCATCCGGGCTACCAGAGCCTATGCAGCATCGACATGGCGAAGCCCCCCTTTATTGCTCGCCGCCCGGCGCTTCATGCATCCGGTCGCGCTGCGCCAGGGTCGGAAACAACTTGATCCACAGCCCGCTAACCACCAGCGCACCGATCCCGCCGATCAGCACCGCCGGCACGGTGCCGAACCAGGCCGCGCTGACCCCGGCGCGGAAGTCGCCGAGTTGGTTCGAGGCGCCGATAAACAGGCCGTTCACCGCGCTGACCCGGCCGCGCATGGCGTCGGGCGTTTGCAGCTGCACGAAGGCGCCGCGGATGACCATGCTGACCATGTCCGCCGCGCCCAACAGCACCAGGGTCGCCAGGCTGAACCACAGCGAGGTGGACAGGCCGAAGGCGATGGTGGCGACGCCGAAGATCGCCACCGAGATAAGCATCGCCGGGCCGACGCGGCGTTCGATCGGCATGCGCGCCAGCCAGATCGACATCAACAAGGCGCCCACCGCCGGCGCCGAGCGCAACAGGCCCAAGCCCCAGGGGCCGGTCAGCAGAATGTCCTTGGCGAACACCGGCAACAGCGCGGTGGCGCCGCCGAGCAACACCGCGACCATGTCCAGCGTCACCGCGCCGAACACTTCGCGGCGGCTGCGGATAAAGCGGAAACCGGCGAGCAGCGACTCCACGGACATCTTCTGCTTCAGCGGTTTCTGTTGTGCCGGCAGGCTCAGCATCAGGCTCAGGGCCACGCCGTAGAGCATCGCGCTACTGCCATACACCCAGCTGGCACTCAGCGCATAGAGCCAGCCGCCGATGGCCGGCGCGATTATGGTGGCGGTCTGCATCGCCGAGGCGGAGGCGGCCACGGCGGCGGGAAACAGGCCGGCCGGGACTATGTTCGGCAGTAAGGCCTGGGTCGTCGGCATCTCGAACGCCCGTGCGCTGCCGAGCAGAAAGGCGATGACGAAGAGGGTTTCGCGGCTGATCCCCGTCAACGTGCTGCCGAGCAATAGCGCCAGGGCCACCAGGCCCTGGGCGGTTTGGCACAGCGCGGCGACTTTGCGTCGGTCGAAACGATCCGCCACATGCCCGGTGAGCAGAATGAACAGAACCTTCGGCAGGAACTCCACCAGGCCGACCAGGCCGAGGTCGAGCACATCGCCGGTGAGGCTGTACATCTGCCAGGCGATCGCCACGCTGAGCATCTGGAAGCCGCTGGCGGTAGCCACCCGGGCCAACCAGAAGGCGATAAAAGGGCGATGGTTACGCAGGCGCAAATCGTCGTGAACGGGCATGGGTTTCGCTTATGGCGGAGACGGGGGCGGTGGGGCGCGGCGTGCGCGATGGTCCGGCGCTGCATCTCCCACTCCCATTGGGGGGAGGGATTGGCGACACGGCAATGGCCGTCATTATGACCATCCGGTCATATATGGCGTAGACCCTGCGCGACAAATAACCACAGCGTTACGGGCATCGTTCGGCGCTAGGCTTCAAGCATGCTTGATCCAGATCAATGCCTGTTTCGGGTAACTCTGCTGGGTCGCCGCCACCCCCATATAACAAGAACGATCGCACCCTATTGCGCTCCAACACTTCTGGCGCGCGCACAAGGCTGTGCCCCGAATAACCTGAGTGAGGATGTTATATGTTCGGCATCGAGGCGCTGGATCTGGCCCGAATCCAATTCGCGTTCACCATCTCCTTTCATATCGTGTTTCCGGCCATCACCATCGGCCTGGCCAGTTACCTGGCGGTATTGGAAGGCCTGTGGCTGAAGACCGGCGAGGGCGTCTACCGCGACCTCTATTACTTCTGGTCGAAGATTTTCGCGGTCAACTTCGGCATGGGCGTGGTCTCCGGCGTGGTCATGGCCTACCAGTTCGGCACCAACTGGAGCGCCTTCTCGGACTTCGCCGGGGCGGTGACCGGGCCGCTGCTGACCTACGAGGTGCTCACTGCTTTCTTCCTCGAAGCGGGCTTTCTCGGGGTGATGCTGTTCGGCTGGAATCGCGTCGGTCCGGGTCTGCACTTTCTTTCCACGCTGATGGTGGCGGTCGGCACGCTGATCTCGACGTTCTGGATTCTCGCCTCGAACAGCTGGATGCATACCCCGCAGGGCTTCGAGATCATCGACGGCCGGGTGATCCCCACGGACTGGTTCGCCGTGGTGTTCAACCCGTCCTTCCCTTATCGCCTGGCGCACATGTCCGTCGCGGCCTTCCTCGCCACCGCGTTTTTCGTCGGCGCCTCGGCCGCCTGGCACCTGCTGCGTGGGCGCAACAACCCGGCGATCCGCAAGATGCTCTCGATGGCCATGTGGATGGCCCTGCTGGTGGCACCGGTGCAGGCGCTGATCGGCGATTTCCATGGCCTCAACACCCTGGAATACCAACCGGCGAAGATCGCCGCGATCGAAGGCCACTGGGAAAATCACGGCGACGAGCCGACCCCGCTGATCCTCTTCGGCTGGCCGGACATGGACGCCGAGGAAACTCGTTTCAAGCTCGAAATCCCCGCGCTCGGCAGCCTGATCCTGACCCACAGCCTGGACGAGCAGGTGCCGGCGCTGAAGGAGTTCGCCGCCGAGGACCGGCCCAATTCGACCATCGTGTTCTGGACCTTCCGCGTGATGGTCGGACTCGGCCTGCTGATGATCCTCACCGGGCTCTGGGGCTTCTGGCTGCGCATGCGCGGCCGGTTGTTCGAGAACCGCGCGTTCCTGCATCTAGTCGTGTGGATGGGACCATCGGGCGTGCTGGCGATTCTCGCCGGTTGGTTCACCACCGAAATCGGCCGCCAGCCCTGGGTGGTGTACGGCTTGATGCGCACCGCGGATGCCTCCTCCGGGCATAGCGCCGGGCAGGTGGGCCTGACCCTGGCGCTGTTCGTGATCGTCTACTTCGCGCTGTTCGGCGCCGGCATCAGCTACGTGATGCGCCTGGTGCGCAGAGGGCCGGTCACCGACGAGGGCAAGCAGGAGGGCACCGGCGGACCCGGCCGGCAACGCACCCCGGCGCGGCCGATATCCGCGGCGGACGAGAGCTTCGAAGCGGGCGAAAGCGACGAACTGGGCGAGAGGAATTAATCATGGACTTCGATCTTTCACTGGTCTGGGCCGCGATCATCGCCTTCGGCGTGATGATGTACGTGGTCATGGACGGCTTCGACTTGGGCATCGGCATCCTCTTCCCGTTCGTCAAAAGCGACCGCGAGCGCGACGTGATGATGAACACCGTGGCGCCGGTCTGGGACGGCAACGAAACCTGGTTGGTGCTCGGCGGCGCCGGGCTTTACGGCGCCTTTCCGCTGGCCTATTCGGTGGTGCTCAGCGCGCTCTACCTGCCGCTGATCTTTATGCTGCTGGGGCTGATTTTCCGCGGCGTGGCCTTCGAGTTCCGCTTCAAATCCAAACCGCAGACCCGCCACATCTGGGACAAGGCATTTATCGGCGGCTCGCTGGCGGCGACCTTCTTTCAGGGGGTGGCGCTGGGCGCTTATGTCGATGGCTTCGAGGTGGTCGATCGGGCTTACGCCGGTGGTGCCCTGGACTGGCTGACGCCGTTCTCGCTGTTCTGCGGCCTTGCGCTGATTGCCGCCTACGCGCTGCTCGGTTGCACCTGGCTGATCATGAAGACCCAGGGCCGCCTGCAACGGCAGATGCACGATATCGCCAGGCCCTTGGTATTCGTGGTGCTCGGGGTGACCGGCGCGGTGAGCATCTGGACGCCCCTGGCGCACAGCGCCATCGCCGAGCGTTGGTTCAGCATGCCGAATATCCTGCTGCTGATGCCGGTGCCGCTATTGGTGCTGCTTGCCACCTATGCGCTGTTGCGTGCGATTGCGCGCAACGCCAACTACTCGCCGTTCGTGCTGACCCTGGCCTTGATCTTTCTCGGCTACATCGGCCTGGGTATCAGCCTATGGCCGAATGTCATCCCGCCAGCCGTATCGATCTGGGAGGCCGCGGCGCCGCCGCAAAGCCAGCTGTTCATGTTGGTCGGTGCGCTGCTGATCATCCCGCTGATCCTGATCTACACCGCCTGGAGCTACTACGTGTTCCGCGGCAAGGTGACCGAGGACGATGGTTATCACTGAGGACCTGTTTCGGTCTGCTGCGCGTCGGCCCTGCGGCGTTAAAAACAGGCTCGGAATGCTCATGTACAAAAGTACACTCCGCTTCCTCGCCTGTTTTTGCCTTGCAGGACTCTAGCTCGCGAGACCTCAGGTAGGTTATGGGGACCGCAAGATGAAAATAGAAGAGAAAAAGCCGCTATGGCAACGCCTCGCCTGGCTGCTGGCGCTCTGGACCGGCAGTGTGCTGGCCTTGGCCGCGGTGGCCGGGCTGCTGCGGCTGTTTATGCAGGCGGCGGGGCTGGTCACGCCCTGAAGGCTGGCGCTTTTGTAAGGTGGGTTAGCAGGCTGTTGAAAAACTACCTGCGTTGGCAATACTGCGTTAAAAACGGCCTCAAAATGCTCATTTACAGCACGTAAACTCCGCTTTTTCGGCCGTTTTTGCCTTGTCTTGCCTGCCTCGCCTACGTTTTTCAACGGCCTGTTAGGCGCTGCTTCAGTCGTCGGGGGGCTGCGAAGCCCAGCGCGGTGTTCAAACACTGGCCACCCGGAGCTACCCTGGCAAGTCAATGTCTTGATTCTATCGGTCCTGACCCTAGCGACTCTATGGTGAGGCGTAGCTATTCAATGTGATTGATATTGAATCGTTTATACTCGGATCGGTATTAACTGAATCATCCACGAAAGCCTGCAGCCGTTCGCAGCACAGGAATAACATTATGGCCACCACCGCCAAAACCCGGTCCGTCACCGCCCATGTTCCTGTCGAACTGGCCGAACGCGTCGATGAGGTCGCCGAGCGCCTGGAGCGCTCCAAGAACTGGATCGTAAAGCAAGCCTTGTGTGCCTGGCTCGACCAGGAAGAAGAGCGCAGCCGCCTGACCCGCGAAGCCCTGGCTGATGTGGACGCCGGCCGCGTGATCGACCATCAGGCCGTCCAGGCCTGGGCCGACAGCCTGAGCACCGACACCCCGCTGCCGGTGCCGCGTTGATGGAGTTGAAGTGGACGAGCAAGTCCCTGTCCGATCTGGCTCGTCTCTATGAGTTCCTGGCAACGGTGAACCGCCCAGCCGCGGCCCGCACGGTGCAACAGCTCACGGCCGCCCCGACCATGCTGTTGAACAACCCGCGCATCGGCGAACGGCTGGAAGAATTCGACCCGCGCGATGTGCGGCGGATTCTGGTCGGGCACTATGAGATGCGCTACGAGATCGCGGGCCCCACCCTCTATCTGCTGCGTTTGTGGCATACGCGGGAAAATCGATAGGCCAACTCTCATGCTTTGCAACTCCGGTGACGGGCCAGCCCTTCCGGCGAGTTTGCTGTTTGTGGCGCACCAACAAATGCGGATCGAAGGGGCCGTCCGCCACCCGGCTGCTCTTATTCCCAAGCTCTTCCACTCAGCCTGTGGCCGAACGTGATCCCGCCGTCCGTGTCGATCCGGAATGCGGCCGCACCGCCGCAAAGCCAGAGCTTTATGCTGGTCGGCGCGCTGCTGATCATCCCGCTGATCCTGATCTATACCGCCTGGAGCTATTACGTATTCCGCGGCAAGGTTACGGAAGAAGATGGCTACCATTGAGGGCGCACGGATGAGTGAGATGCCGGAAAAGAAACCGCTATGGCAACGCCTCGGCTGGCTGCTGGCGCTCTGGACCGGCAGCGTGCTGGCCCTCGGCGCGGTGGTCTGGTTGCTGCGGCTGTTTATGCAGGCGGCGGGGTTGGCTACGCCCTGAGTTAGTCGTTATGGATTATGGGCGCGGGTCATAGGGCCGTACGCTTTCCTGCTCGCTGGCATCGTTGCGCGATACCAGCGCGATTGCGTCGGTCTCGCTGCTTAAGTTCACCGGCTGATGCGGCACTCCGGCGGGGATGAAAAGAAAGTCGCCCTGCTTGTTGATGCACGATTTCTTCAGGCCATCCCCGTAGAAAGTCTGCACCTCGCCTTTGAGGATATAGATCGCCGTTTCGAAGCCCTCGTGATAGTGTGGCTGAGCTTTGGCCCCGGCAGGAATAAGCACGATATTCATTGAGATGCCGGTGGAGCCGGCGGTTTGCCTGGATATGCCGACGTAGTTCGGCAGCTTCTGCAGCGTGTCGATGGCGACCTCTGGCCGCACTGTGATGATTTCGCCGTCGAGATTCATGCGTCCCTCATGTGGTTTCTCAGAATAATTGCGTCACTTTACCGCGCGCAGAAGCGGGCATTTTTCTGGGCGCCTAGCGGTCGAGCTAACTGGCGGGCGCAAGCCTAGTCTGCAGCGGAATGATAGGGAGTGAGCGCGCCTTGGGCTGGGTGAGCTGTACAGCGGCATCGCCCGGAACTTGCATTGCCAACTCATCGATGGGTATCGCTATGCTCAACCCATCCTACGTGTTACAGAGTGGCCAAGGCGATAAACCTAAGGCGCTGACGACAGAATCGAAAAAGCTATTGCTCACTACTTGTGAGGATAGTCCATCTACAATGTTAGATCGGAGGTCAGTCTTTCTTTGCCCAACCCTCTTCCGTCATTACGTAAATGCCATCCGACGTGTGACATTCCATTCCAATCGCCTCTCCAACGGTACCCGGGAACTTACGCTTTTCGGCCTCAGATATCTGAAGTAACTCGAATAACGCCCACTCAAATGCTCCTTCGTCCTGAGTGATTGCGAATGCAGACCCGAGGCATTCATTAACGGAAGGGAGTGGAAAGCCTTGAAGAAACTCATCCGCGAATTCTGGATCGTATAGAGCCAAGGCAGCAGCCATCCGAAGCCTATACTTCATCATCCAGTGCGTCTTGAACTCGTTGAGTCTAAGTTCTTTATCACTATCCCCGTATGCATCGTCAATCTTAATCTTCGGAATTAGCGGAACCATGGCTCTATACCACTTGGCCGCTTCACTGGCTGTCATTGAATTTGGCTTAGGAAAAGTGAATTCTGTGCTCATATGTTTTCTCGATTGAATTGCTACGAAGAATATTGGCAGGTCTAACATTCGACATGAGCGGCATCCAACGGTAGGCGAAGCCTGCCGTTGGATGCCGCTCGATGGAGGGGTTAGGCGTCATCGTCATACTCCACATCAAACCAATCTTCTGCTGACCTGTGACGGCCCAGACCGAGCGTGTCGAACTCGTCGCATGCAGGCGGCTGAACTTGCACTCCAAGCATTGCCAAGGCTCGGTTGATTGAGCCCGACTCAGACGCCTGCGGCCCGTAGATTGTGCGGCTGTCAACCATTGCAATGGCGCCTTGGGTTCCTACACCGCCGAAGTACTCTGTCTCGAAGTACATGACAGCGCCTTGCGACGACAGTTGGAAAAGGACGGTGAGCAATTGATCCGAGAGATAGGTGAAGCCCTCGGCTCCACCCGTGAGGGGCAGCGGGAGGAAAGAATCGAGATATCGATCTCGAAGAGCCAGCAGTGCGAGACCGGCTGGCAGAGCCACTGGAGGATGAAGCGACTTCTCGCTCGCAAAGGAAGCCAAAACGGCAGGTCTGGCGATGATGCCTGTGACGAAGTGAGCCATGACGCCTAAGTATAAGTAGACCCCATTTGGTGTGTTCAAACACACCAAATGGTTGATAACGTTCCCTGTCGTCTCTGGCGTTTCTTGTCTATCCGCGGGCTCCAGCAGGTGGCTGGAGCTTTTCGGAGAGTTTTTACCATGGACGGCAAGCCAAAATGCTGGATCAATTGCGCGAGTCAATTCGCGTTCGACATTATTCGATTCGTACCGAGCATGTCTATGTGAAATAGGCGCTAAACCCTTTGGGGCGGCGACCCGCCTTACGCATGCAGGCTCTGTCTATTTAATTGCCTTGAGCACCACGAACTTCGGCGTGGCTGCGACTTGTTCGACGCCGCGGAACAGGCGTTTGAGCTTGGCGTGGTAGCCCAGGTGGCGGTTGCCGACTATCCAGAGTTCGCCGCCTTTGACCAGGGCGGCGCGGGCTTGTTGGAACATGCGCCAGGCGAGGAAGTCGCCGACCACTTGCTGTTGGTGGAACGGCGGGTTGCACAGCACCAGGTCGAGGGAGTCGGCGCTTTGTTCGGCCAGGCCGTCGCCGGCGCGGATTTCCACCGGCCGCTCGCCGAGGGCGGCGTGCCAGTTTTCCCGGGCCGATTGCACGGCCATATAGGATTCGTCGACCAACGTCAGTTCGGCCTGGGGGCTGCCCAGGGCGTAGGCGATGCCGAGTACGCCGTTGCCGCAGCCGAGGTCCGCGACGCGGATGCGCCCGAGGTGTTTCGGCAGGTGCGGGAGGAAGGCGCGGGTGCCGATGTCCAGGCCTTCGCGGCAGAACAGGTTGGCGTGGTTGAGCAGGTCCAGCGGCGGTTGTTCCAGGCGATAGCGTGTGGGGTAGGGCGATACGGGGGCTGGTTTGGTTTCAGGCGTGGCGAACAGCAACCGGGCCTTTTTCACCGCCAGGGAGGCCTGCACCGGGCCGATGTATTTTTCCAGCAGGTCGCCGGCGGCGCGCGGCAGGTGTTTGATCATGGCCGCGGCCATTACCTGGGCGCCTGGCGCGAGCTGGCCATGCAGGCGGATCAGTTGTTCCTCGAGCAGCGCCAGGGTCTTGGGTACGCGGATCAGCACCAGGTCGAAGGGGCCCTGGGCGACTTCGCTGGCCGGGACGAAGGTCAACGCATCTGCGGTCAGCCGGTTGCGCGCCAGATTGGCCGTGAGCGCCAAATAACCCAGGTGCGAGTCGCCGCTGCTGGTCACGTCGGCCCGGCCGAGCAGATTGCCGGCCAGGGCGCCGAAATTGTCGTTGAGCAGCAGCACCCGTGCGTCCGCGGGCAGGCCCTGCTGATGCAGATGGTTGAGCAGATACTCATCGGCGGCGTCAAAGGCTTGAAGCGCTTCGCCCTGTTGCTCGGGATGGCGGATCAGGTCGAGCTGGGCAAAAGGCGTAACGAATATAGGCATATGGACTGCTGGTGTTTGTGGAGGGGGCTTTGCGCGACACTGGCATAGCAGGCCGTTGAAAACTACCTGCGTTGGCCCTCTTGATAAAAGAGAGGGGGCGTTAAAAACAGGCTTGTCTTGCCTGCCTCGCCTACGTTTTTCAACGGCCTGATAGGCATGCGGCAAACCGAATGGGAGTGAAGTATGACCGCCAGCGAAGACAAGTTCACCCGGCAGATCCTCGACAGCGTGCATGTCTGGTCGAGCAAGCTGTTCAGCCTGCGCTGTTCGCGGGATCCGGCGTTTCGTTTCCGCGCCGGCCAGTTCGCCCGCCTGGGCGTGGAAAAGGCCGACGGCGGCGTGGTCTGGCGGCCCTATTCGATGGTCTCGGCGCCGCACGACGAGTTCCTCGAATTCTTTTCCATCGTGGTGCCCGGCGGCGAGTTCACCTCCGAGTTGAGCCGTCTGCGCGCTGGCGACAGCCTGCTGGTGGATAAGCAGGCCTACGGCTTTCTCACCCTCGATCGCTTCGTTGGTGGTCGCGATCTGTGGCTGCTGGCCAGCGGTACCGGCCTGGCGCCGTTCCTCTCGATTCTGCAGGACTTCGAAGCCTGGCAGCGCTTCGAGCGTATCGTGCTGGTCTATAGCGCCCGCACGGCCAGCGAGCTGGCTTATCAGCCGTTGATCCACGGGCTGGCCATGCAAGCCCATCTGGTCGAATACGCCGACCGCCTGTGTTACCTGCCGCTGCTCACCCGCGAGCGGGCGCCCGGTTGTTTGCATGGGCGCATCACCACCTTGCTGGAAAGCGGCGAGTTGGAGCATGCCGCCGGCCTGACCTTGAGCCCCGAACATTCGCGCCTGATGCTTTGCGGCAATCCGCAGATGATCGAGGACACCCGCGCGCTGCTGAAACGCCGCGATTTGCACTTGAGCCTCAGCCGCCGGCCGGGTCAGGTGGCGGTGGAGAATTATTGGTGAGGCGCGGGCGGCGCAGGGTCCGTATCGGGTTCGGCGGCGTCTGGCGCGGCGATGTCCGGTGCGACGACGCCCGACGCATCGGCGCCCGACGTATTCGGCTGGGGCTCGAGGGCGGCCGGTGCGCATAGCGGCAAGCGGATCGCGAAACGCACGCCCCAGCCCAGTTGGCTGGCGACTTCCAGCTTGCCGCCGAGCACGCCGGTGACCAGGTTGTGCACGATATTCAAACCCAGGCCGCTGCCGCCCTGGCCCAGGCGGGTGGTGAAGAACGGATCGAAGATCCGCGGCAGGTTCTCGGGGGAGATGCCGTGGCCATTGTCGGAGAGCGTCAATTCGATCCAGCCGTTTTCATAGGGGAACGCATAGAGGCCGATCTTGCCGTGTTCCAGGCCGTTGAGGCCATGGATCAGAGCGTTGTTGATCAGGTTCACCAGCACCTGGCCGAGGGCGCCGGGGTAGCTGTCCAGCTCGATGCTGTCGTCGATATTGCTGTCGATCACGAAGGGGGTTTTCTTCAGCGTCGGGCCCAGGGTGATAAGGATCTCCTTGACCACTTCGCTGAGCTGGAAGGTGCGCCGCTGGGCGCTGGCCTGGTCGACCGCGACCTGTTTGAAACTGGTGATCAGCTCGCTGGCGCGGCGCAGATTACGCACCAGGATGTCGGTGGCGGTCTTGTTGTCCTGCAGGAACTTATCCAGCATCGAGCGCTTGAGCGCGCCGGCGCCGACCGCCGCGGCGATGTCGCGGCTGTAGTCTTCCAGGGTGCTGGCGGCCATCAGGCTGTTGCCGACCGGGGTGTTGAGCTCGTGGGCGATGCCGGCGACCAGCGAGCCCAAGGCCGCGAGTTTTTCGCTCTGCACCAATTCGTTTTGCGCGTGCTGCAGGGTGCCCATGGCCTTGTTCAAATCCTCATTGCTGCGGCTCAGCGCTTCGGTGCGCTCGGCGACTCGTTGTTCCAGGCTGGCATTCAGCTCGCGGTAAGCCAGCTCGGCGCGTTTCTGCTCGGTGACGTCGATATCCATGCTGACGAACTGCTGGCTGCCGTCCGCGGCCGGGATGCTGAACGTGGTGGTCAGCACATAGATATGCCGATCGGGGCTGAGCTTCAGCTCGCTGAGATAAGGGCCGACCGGTATGCCTTTGGCCGCCTCGCCCAGGCTGGCGAGAAACATCGCTTGCTGGCCGGGGGTGTGGAACAGCTGATCGAGGGTTTTGCCCAGCGCATCGTCGCGGGCGATACCGTAGATGTTCTCGCTGGCATGGTTCCACAGCAACACGCGGCCATCGGCATCGAACCAACGCACCGCGACGTTGGGCGTGTATTCCAGCGTGGCGAGCAGGCGGTCCTCGCTTTCGTGCAGGCTCTTTGCGGTATCGAGCAACGCCTGTTCGCGCTCATGGATGGCCGCAACCATGCGTTGCAGGCTGCTGCGCAGGGTATTCAACTCGCGGATATGGCTGCTTTCCATGGGCAGGTCGTAGTTGCCGTTGGCGATATCGCCGACGTGCCGGGTGAACTGCGAGATGCGCCGCGCCAGGCTCCAACTGGTGCTGCCGGCGATCACCAGGGCCGCGGCCAGGGCCAGGCCGAGGGCGATCAGGATGCGCCGCCAGGTGGTGTCGATCAGTTCGTGGGCGACCTGCTGCGGTTGCGCCACCAGCACCTGCCAGTCCGGCCCCTCGACCTGGCGCGCCAGGCCGAGCAGTTGCTCGCCGGCGAAGCTGAAGGCGCGCACCGAAGGGTCGCGCAGCACTTGCAGGTGACCGAGATTGAGTTGCTGGCCGGCCTGGGTGTCCTGGGAGTCGGCGATCAATTGGTGTTGGCGGTCGAGGATGAGGATCTGCAGGCTGCCGTCCTGGCTCAACTGGCGCGCCAGTTCGGGCAACGGGCTGATCGCCACTTCGCCGACCAGGATGCGCTGGTCCACCGGCTGGGCGAGGGCCACTGCGAGGCGCGCGCTGATGGTCGACAGAAAACTGTTGGACCATACGCCTTGCCTGCTCGTCTGCGCCTGGCGCACGAAGTCGCGGGCGGAGATATCCAGGCCGAACAGGTTCTGGCGCAGCCCGCGTTTGCTCGCGGGCAGGCCAATGGCATCGACCCGGCCGTCGTTGTCGGTGAGGTAGATGGCTTCGTAGAAATCCGAGGTGTCGGCGTAGGTGTCGAGCAGGGTCTGGATCTGGGCCGAGTCGAGTTGCGGGTTGTTGAGGAACAACGCGGCCAGAGAGCCGAGCTCGCGGTTGGCGATACTGAAGTGCCGTTCCAGCTGGCGCGCGATCGAGTCGGCGGCGAAACCCTGGCGGGTCTCCACATCCTGCAGCATCAGCGGTTCGTAATACAGGCGGAACAACAAGCCGAGGGTCAGTACCGGAATACAGGCGACCAGCACGAAACGGCTGGCCAGGGTCAGCAACAGCGGACGGCTGCGGCGCCGCTTAGTCGAGGCTGCGGAAGCGACCATCACGTACCACCATGGGATAGAGACGGTTATTGCTGTCGCCGAAATCGTCGAAGACGATCGGCCGCTGCAAGCCCTGGAATTTACGGATGCGCAGCAAGGCCTGCTTGGGTTGTTCGCCGGGCAAGCGTTGGCGCAGGGCCGAGATCAATACGCGGGTGGCGTTGTAGGTGGTGATCGCCGCGGTGTCGACGCCCTGGTTGAAGCGGGCCTGGTAGTGCTGTTCGAACTCGAGGAACTCGTTCGATTGGTCGTTCAGGTCGAAAGCCTGCGCGGTGAGGATGCCTTCCACCGCACGTCCGCCCATTTCCAGCAGGGCGTCGGCGGCGGCCCAGCCCGGCGTGGCGAGCTTGATCTGCGGGCTGCGTTGGCGCAAATGGGTGGCCAGCAGGGCGGTATCCAGGGCGCTGCTGATCACCACCACCGCGGCGGGTTGGTTGGCCAGGGCGCGTTGCGCCAGGTCGACGAAATCGGTGTCGCGATCGCGGCTGAACTCCACCACCAGGTCCACCTCGCCGCCGGCTGCACGCAAATGACCGGTGAAGTCGGCGAGCCAGGGGCGGGTGAAACTGTGGTTGCTCAGCTCGACGATCACGTTGACCCGTTGCACGCCGTATTGCCGCTGCAGGTGGGTGACGATATCGCGGGCGTCCGGGTTTTCGTGGCTGAGGATGCGGAAGAACTGGTCGTCGCGCCCAGCCAGCAAGGGGCTCAGCGGTGTGCCGCCCATCAGCAGGATGCCAGCCGCGGTGAACTGCGGGGCCAGTTGTTCGGCGATGGTGCTGGTCATGGGCCCCAGCGCGGCATCCACCCGGGTGGCGATCAACTCCGCCGCCACTTGCTTGGCGCGCTCGGGGTCGGAGGCATCGTCGCGAAACAGCAGCTCGATGCGCCGGCCCTGGATGCCGCCGCTGGCATTGGCCTGTTCGACGGCCAGTTGCATGCCGTTGCGCCCGGCGATGCCCAGGCTGGCGCTGGGGCCGGAGACATCGACTATCACTCCCAGGCGAACGGGTGGCTGCTCGCGGGTTTCGTTGTCGCAGGCGGCCAGCAGCAGGCCGGCGCAGATCATCAATACGCCAAGCGGTCGGTGGGGTGGGACGGTCGTGATCATGGCCATTGCGCACAGCTATCGGGTGAGTGGGCACAGGCACCGCCGCGAACGTGCGGGCGGGCCGCCGGTAGAGCCGCGCGCGCCCGGCTCGCCGACCGGGCGTCCGCCGCGTTCAAGCCTTGCCGGCGTCGATATAACTCAGCAGCGCCGCCAGTTCGAGCGGTTTGGCGAACAGGTAGCCCTGGCCTTCGTGGCAGCCCATCTGCTTGAGTACGCTGGCCTGGGTTTCCTGTTCGATGCCTTCGGCGATCAGCTCCAGTTGCAGGCTGCGGCCAAGCTGGACGATGGTTTCCACGATGCGCCGGCTGCCATCGCTTTGCTCCATGTGGTGGATGAAACTGAGGTCGATCTTCAAGCGGTCGACATTCAGTTGTTCGAGGTAACTGAGTGAGGAGAAACCGGTGCCGAAATCGTCGACGGCGATACTTACGCCGAGCTGCTTGATGCGGTTGAGCAGGTCGATCATGAAATCGGCTTCGAGCATGGCCACCGACTCGGTGATTTCCAATTCCAGGAACTGGGGATCGACGCCGCTGTCGTCGAGCGCGCGCGTCAGGGTGTCGAGGAAGTCGGGCTGACGGAACTGCGCCACCGACACATTGACCGCCATGCGCAGCTTCAGGCCGCTGTGCTGGTTGATCCGTTGCAGGTCGCGGCAGGCACTGCGCAGTACCCAGTCGCCCAGAGCGACGATCAGCCCGGAGCTTTCCGCCAGGGGGATGAACTGCGCCGGCGAGACGAACTGGCCGTCGTCCTTGCGCCAGCGCAACAGCGCTTCCATACCGATCAGCTGGCGCGTGCTCAGACACACCTGGGGCTGGTACACCACGAACAGCTGCTCGTGCTCGAAGGCGCTACGCAAATCCTGCAACAGCTGCACGCGGGCGCGGGTTTCCAACTCCATGGCGCGGGTGAAATGGCTGATCTTGCCGCGCTCGTGTTGTTTGCCGTGCTTGAGCGCGATATTCGCCGCCTTCAGCGCCTCGCTGCCGGTGCCGTCGATCTGGTCCAGGCAGGTCAGGCCGATGGTGGTGGTCAGGTTCTGGCTCAGCTTGGCGAAACACAGCGGTTGATGGAACAGCCTGCCGAGGGTGTCGGCATTGGCCACCTGGTTGTTCGCGAGAATGCCGAACACATCGCCGGCCACCCGCGCCAGCAGGGTGCCGGCCGGCAGCTCCTGCTGCAAACGCTCGACCACCGCGGCGAGCAGGGCGTCGCCGTGCTGGTGGCCGAGGGTGTCGTTGAGTTCGGAGAAGCCGTCGATGTCGATCAGCGCCAGGGTGCTGTCGCCGGGATTGGCGCCGGCCAGGGCGGAATCCAGGGCGTTGATCAACGCCAGGCGGTTGGGGATGTGCAGCAATTGATCGTTATAGGCGTGATCCTTGAGCTGGCTGAGCAACAGCACGTTATCCAGGGTGACGATGATATTGCTGCAGAACACCTCCAGCAGTTGCCGGTCCAGTTCGCTCAACGGCCGCTCGGTTTGCAGATAGGCGGCCATATGGTTGTGGCCCTGGCCGGGGAAGAACAGGGTGGTCGAATGGCTGCCGAACAGGTTGCGGCGTTCGTTCAGGGTCTGGCTCAGCGCCTGGGCGACGGCCTGGTTGGGTAGCTGGTCGAGTTGCTTGTCGATGCAATCGGTCAGGCTGCCGGCAGCGGCCACGATCAAGGCATGGGCGGGCGACGATTGGTGGTCGTAGGCGCACACCACGCCCTCGGGCGGCAGGCCGAACAAGCCGCAGATCTGGGTGATGATGCCGGCGGCGAACTCGCTCACGCCTTGGCGCGCGAGCAGGTGGCTGCTGGCGCGTATCACCATGCCCAGGCCGCGCCTGCTGGTATTGATGGTGTGGATCTGGTCGTAGCTGCGGATCGCCGCGGTCAGTGCGGTGTACAGGCGGTTGCGGGTCAGTTCCGACTTGGTCTTGTAGTCGTTGATGTCGTAGTCGCGGATCGCCTCCATCTCCGGGGCGTAACCGGGCTGGCCGGTGCGCAGGATGATCCGCGCTTCGCTGTTGTGCAGTTCCTCGCGGATGCGCCGCACCAGGTGCAGCCCGGCGTGTTCCGACTCCATCACCACATCCAGCAGAATCACCGCCACCTGGGGTTGTTCGCTCAATATGTCGATGGCTTGGCTTGCCGAATAGGCATGCAGGAAGTGGAGGGGGCGGCCGAGGATCTCGGTATTGGCCAGCGCGAAGCAGGTGGACTGGTGCACGTCCTGGTCGTCGTCGACGATCAGCACATACCAACAGGGCCCTGTATCGCTCTCTTCTTCAGAGCGGGCTTCATCGTCGAAAGAGAACAGCTCGTCTTCTGCTGAATCGCTCATCTGTCGGCCTTGTAAGTTAGGGGTACGTCCGCTCCGGCCTTGGCGGCAAAAGCTCTGCGGGTCTATTCGATCGCCCGCTTCCATGGCATGACAAGCGCGCTGCCAGGCGTTGACCGGTGCAACGCTGGGCAGCCCGCCGAACCTGTTTATCAGTCTAGGTTAAAAATTCAGGCGCATAGGCGAGCGCGTTCGACGGCTTGCGGACGATACGTGGCCTACAGGCGTTTTTGCGGGTCTTTGAGCAGGTCGCGGATTTCCCCAAGCAGCACTTCTTCCGGGCTCGGCGCAGGCGGCAGGCTGGGCGCCACGGCTTCTTCGCGCTTGAGGCGGTTGAGCGCTTTGACCCCGACGAAGATGGCGAAGGCGACGATCACGAAATCGATGACCGTCTGGATGAATTTGCCATAGGCCAGGGTGACCGCCGGCGTCTCGCCCGTGGCGGCCTTGAGGATGATGGCCAGGTCGGAGAAATCCACCCCGCCGATCAGCACACCCAGCGGCGGCATGATGATATCGCCGACGAACGACGAGACTATTTTGCCGAACGCCGCGCCTATGATGATGCCGACAGCCATGTCGACCACGTTGCCTTTGACGGCGAAAGCCTTGAATTCGCTGAGTATGTTCATGGAAATATCCCTGTGGGTGGTGGTCGGCAGAGTGTAGGCCAGGGCCATGGTTTTGCGGTACTGCGGCGCATCCGTCGGCGCTTGTTCGCGGCAGGACCGATGAACCTCCGGGCTCTGGCAGACTGAGCTAGTCTCAAAACTGATTTATCAGGAGGACGCCGTTATGCCATTGGAACATCACCCGCTCACCCGCGAGTTCCCCGAATTCAAACAGCAGCTGCGCACCCTGGCCGCACAGGACGGGCATTTCGTCCGCCTGGCCGATGAGTACGACGCACTCGACAAGCGTATCTATGAAGTGGAAAGCGGCCGCCTGGCGATGGACGAGGTCATGCTGCTCGGGCTGAAGATGCAACGTGTCAGCCTCAAGGACGATATTGCCGCCTTGTTGAAAAACGGCGCGGGCGGTTGATCCACCTGCTATTGATTCTGATCAAGGGGCGCGTTCGACGGGGCGCTTAGGCTCGATGCACTCACCTTCAGGAGCGGCCCCATGCACGTCGAACACCACCCCTTGGTCAAGGATTTCCCCGAACTGCGCGATGCCCTGCACGAACTGCGTCGGAGCGATGCCGACTTCGCCCGACTGGCTTCGCAGTACGAAGAGCTGGATAAGCGCATCTGCCGCATCGAGGAGGGCGGCGAATTGCTGGCCGAACCGGCCCTGAACGCCTTGAAGCGCGAGCGCGTCGAACTCAAGGATCGGCTCGCGCAGCGTCTCGCGCCGCCGGCCAAGCAATGCTGTGGTTGCTGCCAGGGCTGATTCGGCTGCCGCAGTATCGACTGCCGCAGCGCCGGCTGCCGCAGCATCGGCTATGATGCGGGCTTTCGTCTGACGGAGTCCGCCGATGGCCAAGGCCAAGCGCATCTACGGTTGCACCGAATGCGGTGCGACCTTCCCCAAATGGGCCGGTCAGTGCGGCGAGTGCGGCGCTTGGAATACCCTGGTGGAAACCCTGCTCGAAGCCAACGCGGCCACCCCCAACGGGCGTGCCGGCTGGGCCGGCGAACAGGCGCAGATCAAGACCCTGGCCGAAGTCAGCGTCGAGGAAACGCCACGCTTTTCCACCGCCTCCGGCGAGTTGGACCGGGTGCTCGGCGGCGGTCTGGTGGATGGCTCGGTGGTGCTGATCGGCGGCGATCCGGGGATCGGCAAATCGACCATTCTGCTGCAGACCCTGTGCAATGTCGCCACGCGCTTTGCGGCGCTTTACGTCACCGGCGAAGAATCCCAGCAGCAGGTGGCGATGCGCGCCCGGCGTCTCGGCCTGCCGGAAGACAAGCTCAAGGTGATGACCGAAACCTGTATCGAAAGCATCGTCGCCACTGCGCGCCTGGAAAAACCCAAGGTGATGGTGATCGACTCGATCCAGACGATTTTCACCGAACAATTGCCCTCGGCGCCCGGCGGCGTGTCCCAGGTGCGCGAGAGTGCGGCGCTGCTGGTGCGTTTCGCCAAGCAGACCGGCACGGCGATCTTCCTGGTCGGCCACGTGACCAAGGACGGCGCCCTGGCCGGGCCGCGGGTGCTCGAACACATGGTCGACACCGTGCTGTATTTCGAAGGCGAAGCCGACGGTCGCCTGCGCCTGCTGCGCGCGGTGAAGAACCGCTTCGGCGCGATCAACGAACTGGGCGTGTTCGCCATGACCGACAAGGGCCTGAAAGAAGTCACCAACCCCTCGGCGATCTTTCTCACCCGCGCCCAGGAAGAGGTGCCGGGCAGCGTGGTGATGGCCACCTGGGAAGGCACCCGGCCGATGCTGGTGGAGGTGCAGGCGCTGGTCGATACCAGCCATATGGCCAACCCGCGACGGGTCACTCTGGGGCTGGATCAGAATCGCCTCGCGATGCTGCTGGCCGTGCTGCACCGCCATGGCGGTATCCCCACCTACGACCAGGATGTGTTCCTCAACGTGGTCGGCGGGGTTAAGGTGCTGGAAACCGCTTCCGATCTGGCGCTGATGGCCGCGGTGATCTCCAGCCTGCGCAACAGGCCGCTGCCCCATGATCTGCTGGTATTCGGCGAGGTCGGCTTATCCGGCGAAATCCGCCCGGTGCCCAGTGGCCAGGAGCGTTTGAAGGAAGCGGCCAAGCACGGCTTCAAACGCGCCATAGTGCCCAAAGGCAACGCCCCCAAAGAGCCGCCGGCAGGTTTACAGGTGATCGCCGTAACGCGCCTGGAACAAGCGTTGGATGCGTTGTTCGAATAGCTGAATCCTGCGTGTATCTGCAAGGCTTGTCCGCGATCTCGGTGCCCGCGGTGGACAAGGCTTCGCCATGTCCACCCTACAACAGCGCGTTTGCCAACCCGCCAAGCTGTTGTAGCCCGGATGCAATCCGGGGAAAGGTTGTGCTGCCGACATCGCTCCCGGATTGCATCCGGGCTACGAGGTCCTGGAAATGGCGGACAAACCCTAGGCTTGCCGCTCAGTCCTCATCGCCGAGGGCGGCGAGTTCCCGTTCGAGCAGGCTTTCATCGCCCAGGTTGAGTTCCACCAAACGGCGCAGGTGGCTGATCGAGTCGAGGTCGATATGCCGGCAGACGAAACCGAGCAGGTCGCTCTGGGTGCGGGTCAGTACCACCTCCATCTTCACGCAGGCATCTTCGGCGAGGCGGATGCTGACTTCATAGGGGTGATCGGGGTCGCCGCTCCATTGCGGCGGCCGTTTGACCAATAAGCCTTTGAGCGAGACGTCATGCAGTTCGGCGGTCCAGTGCCGGGCACCCTGGGCGATGTCGGTGGGCGCATCGAAGGTGATTCGCTGAAAGCGCCTGCGCTCGTTTCCTGTTTCACTCATGCCACACACTCCTGGGCGGTTTTATCCACTATAGCGAAGGCCCATGGCCCTGGCTCGTGTTTAACAGGCCGTTGAAAACTACCTGCGTTGGCAATACTGCGTTTAAAACAGGCTCGGAATGCTCATGTACAAAAGTACACTCCGCTTCCTCGCCTGTTTTTGCCTTGTCTTTCCTGCCTCGCCTACGTTTTTCAACGGCCTGTTAGGCATGCGCTTATTCGTCGGGCGTCCAGCCGTGCGCCATGGCCTGTTTCACCAGGTCCGCCGGTTTATCGATATTGAGCTTGCGCCTGATGCTCAGGCGGTGGGTCTCGACGGTGCGCACGCTGATCTGCAGCGTACGCGCCATGGTCTTGTTGTTCAGCCCTTGCGCGAGCATCAGCAGCACTTCGCGTTCGCGGGGGGTGAGTTCGTCCTCGCTGGCCTCGCGCTTGACCAGCTTGCGCGCGATATCGCCGCTGTAGAAGCTGCCGCCGGCAGCTATCGCTTCGATGGCGGTGACGATCTCGCGGGACGAGGCTTCCTTGAGGACGTAGCCGCATGCGCCGACCTCGAGCGAGGTGCTCACGTACTCCTGATTGTCGTACATGCTCAGAATCAGCACTTTCAACGCTGGGTAGCGTTCGCGCAGTTGCTTGGTCAGTTCCAGGCCATTGATGTCTCTCAGGCCGATATCCATCAGCACGATATCGGGGCGTTCGCGCTCCACCAGTTCGAACGCTTCCGCGCCGCTGCCGGCTTCGCCGACCACTTCGAAATGCGGCAGCACCGCGAGCAATGCGCGAATGCCTTCGCGCACCAGGGCATGGTCGTCTACCAGGGCGATTCTTATGGTATTGGCGGCAACAATCATGGGCACGGGACTCTTATTATGTGGGTTGCTCCACTCGAGAGGGCGACGCCCCCTGCGAGGGAAGCGTCACCATCAGCTCGGTCTGGCCGGGCTCCGATTCGAAGGCGAAGCGACCGCCGAAATGCTCGACACGCTCGCGGATATTACGCAAACCGATGCCGTCGTTCAGTTTATCCAGTTGTTTGGGGCTGAAACCGATGCCGTTGTCACGAACCCTCAAGCGAACCCGCTGCGCCATGCCGTCGAGGCTGATGCGCACCCGGGTCGCCTGGGCATGCCGTTCGATATTGGTCAGCGCCTCCTGCAATATCCTGAACAGCGCCACGGCCTGGCCATCGTTGAGCAAGGTATCGCCGAGGCTGTTGCGGTAGTCGATCGTCAGGCCGCTGCGTTGCTCGAACTCGGCAACCAGTTGGCCGATGGCGGCGGGCAGCCCCAGGGTATCGAGCAGTGAGGGGTGCAGGTCGTGGGAAATCCGCCGGACTTCGCCGATGGCGCCGGCTAGACGGTCGGTGCCTTTTTGCAGGGTTTGCATACCGGCGTCGTTGCCCGAGGCCAATTGATGGCTGGCCAGCTCGAACTGGAATTTGATCGATACCAGCAACTGGCTGATGCCGTCGTGCAGTTCGCGCGAGACCCGCGAGCGTTCCTCTTCCTGCAGGTTGACGATGCGCTGGGTCAGCAATTGCAGCTTGCGGTCCGCCAGGCGGTGCTCGCTGAGGTTCAGCGCCAGCCCGCCGGCGAACACCAGCAGCACCGCGACCAGGGCCAGGCCGGCGATGGCCAGCATGGTGGCGTGGATGCCGCTGGTGGCTTCGTCATGCACTTGGGCGATGGCCTGGTCGACGTCTTCCAGGTAGATCCCGGTGCCGAGCATCCAGCCCCAACGCTCGAGCATGACCACATAGGCGAGCTTATCGGTCACCTCGCCGGTCGAAGGCTTTTGCCAGGCGTAGTGCTGGAAGCCGTCGCCGCTTTGTGCGCTTTTCATCAGCGCTTGAATGACCAGCAAGCCGCGCGGGTCGGTCATGTTCCACAAGTCCTTGCCGACCAACTCGCCCTGGCGCGGATGCATCAGGTTGCGCCCGTTGCTTTCGTAGACGAAGAAGTAACCGTCGCTGCCGAAGCTGACCCGCGCCAGCACGGCCAACACTCGCTGTTTGGTTTCGGCGTCGTCGCGGCCGCTTTCGTACAACGGCGAAATGATGCTCAGGGCCATCTCGACGTAGTGTTTGAGCTCCGCGCGCTTGCTCGCCAGGATGCTGGTTTCGATCAGACGCGCCTGCTGTTCGCCCAGGCGCTGATTCTGAAAAAACACCAGCACGCAAACCACCGCCACGGCCAGCAGCAACGGCAGCACGCTGAGCGCGACTATCTTGTGTTTGAGTTGCATCGGTGCGTTATCCCGGAAAAAACACGGCGATCTAAATACGGAATTGACGTACCAAGGCCCCCAGGTTGTCACTGAGTTCGGCCAGGCTGAGCGCGGTCTGCGCCCCTTGCTGGGTCTCGTCGGCGACGCTGTCCACCGCCGCGGCGATGTGCTGGATGCTGCGGTTGATCTCTTCCGATACCGCGGTTTGCTGTTCGGCGGCGCTGGCGATCTGCGCGTTCATGTCGCTGATTGTAGCAATCAACTCGCCGATGGCCGTGAGCGAGGTGCTGGCCTGGGTCGCCTGCCCGGTGGTGGCGTGGCCGGCGTCGCTGGAGCGGCGCATGGCGTTCACCGTGTCTTCGGTGCCACTTTGCAGGCGGTCGATCATGCCCTGGATTTCCAGGGTGCTTTGCTGCGTGCGGCTGGCCAGGGCGCGCACTTCGTCGGCGACCACGGCGAAACCGCGACCGGCTTCGCCGGCCCGCGCCGCCTCGATGGCCGCGTTTAGGGCGAGCAGGTTGGTTTGCTCGGCGATCGAGCGGATCACCCCGAGCACGCCGACGATCGAGTGCACATCCTGCTGCAAACCATCGAGCGAGACGCCGCTGCTGCGAATGTCGTCGACCAGAGTGTCGATGCGTTCGACGGTGAGGTCGACCATGCGCTTGGCCGCTTGGCCTTCCTGGTCGGTTTGCTGCGCCGCTTGCGCCGCACTTTGCGCGCTGTTGGCGACCTCATGGGAGGCGGCGGACATCTGGTTGATCGCAGCGGCGAGCTGGTCGGTTTCCTGCCGCTGCGTGGCCATGGCCTTATCGGAGCGCTGGGCCTGCTCGGCCACCTCGCGGACCAGTTCGGTCAGTTGGCCGGTCATGCCGGCGATCTGTTGCACCAGCGCATGGATCTTATCGACGAAGCGGTTGAACGAACTCGCCAGTTGCCCCAGTTCGTCGTCGCTTTCCACCGTCAGGCGGTGGGTCAGGTCGCCGCTGCCGGCGGCGATGTCATCGAGGTTGGCCTTGATTTTCTGCAGCGGCCGCACCAGGGAATTGGCCAGCCAGACCGCGGCCAGGGCGATGACGGTCAGCAGCACCAGGGTCACGCCGAGCAACAGGCCGATCAGGGTGGCGATGCGCTCGTCCAGTTCGGCGGCCACCTTGGCCACCTGGGCCTCGATGTCGTCCAGGTTGACCGCGGTGCCGTACATCAAATCCCATTTGTCCAGGTAGATGGCGTAGCCGACCTTGGGCACGCTGCCGTCGCGCCCGGGCACCGGGAAGCTGTAGTTCAGGTAATGGGTTTTATCCTTGGCCACCCGCACCAGTTCGTTGATCACGTAGAGCCCGTTGGCATCGACGAAGTCGCGGAAGCTTTCGCCGATCTTGACGTCCTTGTCCGCCCAGAACACCCGCACGCTCTGCGAGTCGTAACCGAAGAAGTAGCCGTCCTTGCCATAACTCAGCTGCTTGAGTCGCTCTATGGCTTCGGCGCGTGCGGCCATATCGCCGTTGGCCGAGGCGGCATACAGCGGCGCGATACTGCTTTGCGCGAGTTGCACGTATTGTTCGAGTACCAAGCGTCGATCGGCGACCAGGCGCTCGCGGGTTTCCTTCACTTGCTCGTCGGCCAGGCGATGCAGGATAACCACCGACAGCCCGCTCAAGATGATGGCGAGCAACAGTGCCGGAAGGATGCTCAGTAACAGAACTTTTCCGCGAATTTTTGGGCGCATGGTCTGCGGCTCCTTATTGTTTTTAACGGCAGGTTTTAAACAGCGGGTTTGTCTCAGGCCGAGTAAGTCCGGGGAGATGCTGCGCCGCTGCGTTAACTCTAGCTGCTAGAACGCGCCCAGACAAAGCGTGATATTGAGGCTGAGGGCCGAGTGAGAGGGGGCTGGCGGATGCGGGCCCAGGCGCCGCTCATGGATGATGGGCGGCACGACGGCAAGGCGTGTGCGGTTCTGCTTGAAGTGTTGGTCGGCGCTGCGCTGAACGATGACGGTCGACACTTCGCTCAAAATAACCGCCAGGAACAGCGTCGGCAGTGGATTGAGCGGGAGTCTGTTCTCGCGGATTGTCGGGTGCATGATTGCACCTCCTTATTGTTTTATGCGAAAGCCGTTTTAACTCGCTATAGGGAAACGCACGGCTGCTCATGCGGGCAGGCGACAGCCGTGCGCACTTTTCCATATGCGATGCGGCCGGAGTCTGCAGTGTTTAGCAATCCTGGTAAAGACCGATTTAAGTGTTTTTTGCGGATTTATCGGTGGGTTGCGTAGTAATACGGAGGGGTAACTAAGTAGTTGTGCTGATAATTAAACTCTATGAGTGGAAGTTATATAACTGCCGGCCGGTTAGTTGGCCGGTGTGAAGGGTAATCGCTATCGGTAGCCTAGGCTATAGGCATTTTTCCTGTGGTTTTCTCCGCTACGAAAACGTCCGGCGCCCCAACCGATCCGCAGCGCGCCATGCTGCTGATAATGGCCAGTATGATGGCGTGAATGTCGCCGGTTTCGCGTACCCGAACTTGAGCGGGTACTACATGCACTAAATCGCGTAGTTCTACGCAGCGGCGGTTGGTAATTCTGCGAATTTCGGAATCATTGTTATTTGGTGATAGTCGGCGAACTCCGTAAATGGAGCGCAAACAATAACAATTGAATGTCGGAACCAATTCCGACGACAGGAGATTCGCAATGAACCGACTAGTCGGCCATATCGCCTGGTTCGCTGTCGCCGTGTTGGGCGCGTTCGCGCTGGGCACCGTGGCGCTGCAACGCGGTGAAGCCATCAATGCCTTGTGGATCGTGGTCGCCGCGGTCGCCATCTACCTGGTCGCTTACCGCTATTACAGCCTGTTCATCGCCACCAAGGTGATGCGGCTGGACCCCGCCCGCGCCACGCCAGCCGTGCGCAACAACGATGGTCTGGACTACGTGCCGACCAACAAGCACGTGCTGTTCGGCCATCACTTCGCCGCCATCGCCGGTGCCGGCCCGTTGGTGGGCCCGGTGCTCGCCGCGCAGATGGGCTACCTGCCCGGTACGCTCTGGCTGATCGCCGGCGTGGTGCTGGCCGGCGCGGTGCAGGATTTCATGGTCCTGTTCATCTCCACCCGCCGCGACGGCCGCTCGCTGGGCGACATGGTGCGCGAGGAGATGGGCCGCATTCCCGGCACCATCGCGCTGTTCGGCTGTTTTCTGATCATGATCATCATCCTCGCGGTGCTTTCGCTGATCGTGGTCAAGGCGCTGGCCGAAAGCCCCTGGGGCATGTTCACGGTGATGGCGACCATCCCCATCGCGATGTTCATGGGCATCTACATGCGTTTTCTGCGGCCGGGGCGGATCGGCGAGATCTCGCTGATCGGCGTGACGCTGCTGCTGGGCTCGATCTGGCTGGGTGGCGCCATCGCTGCCGATCCGTACTGGGCCGAGGTGTTCACCTTCAACGGCACCCAGATCACCTGGATGCTGGTGGGTTACGGCTTCGTTGCCGCGGTACTGCCGGTGTGGCTGATCCTGGCGCCGCGCGATTACCTGTCGACCTTCCTCAAGATCGGCACCATCGCCGCGTTGGCGATCGGCATCTTGATCCTGGCGCCTGAGCTGAAGATGCCGGCGCTGACCCAGTTCACCGACGGCAGCGGGCCGGTGTGGAAGGGCGCGCTGTTCCCCTTCCTGTTCATCACCATCGCCTGTGGCGCGGTATCGGGTTTCCACGCGCTGATTTCCTCGGGCACCACGCCCAAGCTGCTGGCCAATGAAACCCACGCACGTTACATCGGCTATGGCGGCATGTTGATGGAATCGATGGTTGCGATCATGGCCATGGTCGCCGCTTCGATCATCGATCCGGGCGTCTACTTCGCGATGAACAGCCCGGCCGCCATCGTCGGTTCGGATGCGGTCAGCGTGGCCGCCACCGTCAGCAGCTGGGGCTTCGTCGTCACCCCCGAGACGCTGGAAAGCGTGGCCCGCGATATCGGCGAAAACACCATTCTGTCCCGGGCCGGCGGCGCGCCGACCTTGGCGGTGGGTATCGCGCAGATTCTCCATGCGGTGCTGCCGGGCGAGAGCACCATGGCGTTCTGGTACCACTTCGCGATTCTGTTCGAAGCCCTGTTCATCCTCACCGCCGTGGATGCCGGTACCCGCGCCGGGCGCTTCATGTTGCAGGACCTGCTGGGCAGCTTCGTACCGAGCATGCGCAAGACCGACTCCTGGGGCGCGAACGTCCTGGCCACCGCCGGTTGCGTGGCGCTGTGGGGCTACCTGCTGTACCAGGGCGTGATCGATCCGCTGGGCGGCATCAATACGCTGTGGCCGCTGTTCGGCATCTCCAACCAGATGCTCGCCGGTATCGCCTTGATGCTCTGCAGCGTGGTGCTGATCAAGATGAAGCGTCAGCGCTATGTCTGGGTCACCCTGTTGCCGGCGGTGTGGCTGTTGATCTGCACCACGGCGGCCAGCCTGATCAAGTTGTTCGACGCCAACCCGGCGGTGGGCTTCCTCGCCCTGGCGAACAAGTACGCCACGGCCATGGACGCCGGGCAGATTCTCGCCCCGGCCAAGGACATCGGCCAGATGCAGCATGTGATCATGAATGCCTACACCAATGCCGGCCTGACGGTGCTGTTCCTGCTGGTGGTCTTCAGCATCCTGTTCTACGCGCTGAAAGTCGGCCGCGCAGCCTGGGTCAAGCAGGAGCGCAGCGACAAGGAGCTGCCGTTCGAAGCCATCCCCGACGCCTGATCGCCGGGTCATCCCGGGCCCCGTCAGGGGCTCGGTCTTCAAGGAGAACCGCCGGTGTTCAACGATCTCAGCCGCATGGGCAAATACCTCGGGCAGGCCGCCCGGATGCTGGTCGGCATGCCGGACTATGACACCTATGTCGCACACATGCGCAGCACCCACCCCGAGCAAACGCCGATGAGTTACGAGGCGTTTTTCCGCGAGCGCCAGGATGCGCGCTACGGCGGCGGCAAAGGTCGGCCGATCCGCTGTTGTTGAGCGAGTTACCGCACGCCGCGCATCTTATCTCAGAGGAAGGTCCGTATGCCCCATGAACCCATACCCGTCACCGTGCTCAGCGGCTTTCTCGGCGCCGGCAAGACCACGCTGCTGCGGCATGTGCTCAAGGCCGAACATGGCCTGAAGATCGCCGTGATCGAAAACGAGTTCAGCGATACCCCCATCGACGCGCAGCTGCTCGGTGCGGAACCGGTTGAGGTGGTGACCCTGGCCAACGGCTGCGTCTGCTGCTCCATCCATGTCGAACTGGAACAGGCGCTGCTGCATCTGCTGGACCGCCTGGACAGCGGCGAACTGGCTTTCGACCGCGTACTGATCGAATGCACCGGTCTGGCCGATCCCGGCCCGGTGGCCCATACCTTTTTTGCCGGCGATGCGCTGTGCGAGCGCTACGTGCTCGACGGCATCATCACCCTGGTGGATGCGGCCAACGCCGAACACCACCTGCGGGAAACCATCGCCCAGGCGCAGATCGGCTTCGCCGACCGGATTCTGCTGAGCAAGACCGATCTGGTCGATGCGGCGAGCTGCGCGGCGCTCACCGAGCGTTTGCAACGGATCAACCGACGCGCGCCCATCCATGTGGTCCGGCATGGCCAGATCGAGCTGGCGGAACTGCTCGACGTGCGCGGTTTCAATCTGAATACCGACTTCGGCCAGGCTTTGATACCACGCCCGCTGCTGCCCGCAACCGCTATCGACCGCATCGGCACCCTGGTGCTGAAAAGCACGCAGGCCCTGGATATCGACAAACTCAGCGCCTTTATGAACACGCTGCTGGAGGAGCACGGCGCCGCGCTGCTGCGTTACAAGGGCGTGCTGGCGATTGCCGGAGAGAATCGCCGTATGGTGTTCCAGGGCGTGCTGCGGCTATATGGCTTCGATTTCGACAGCGAATGGGGCGCCGACGAGGCGCGCGAGAGCGTGCTGGTGTTTATCGGCGAACGGCTACCGGAACAGAAAATTCGTCAAGGCTTCGCCGAGGTCGTGGCTTAGCAGGCCGTTGGTAGAATCTGTTGCGTTCGGAGGGGAAGGGCCGCCTAAGTTGTGCTCGATGACGGTATGCAAGCTCAGCCGCATTCCGTGGTGCAGCTAAGCCGAAAACCGCCAGAAGGCGGACTCGCTTGCTCTCAATGGGTGTCATCCGCCCGCTCGAGCCGCGCGAAGAGGCGTGCCAGGCAGATCCCGACGAGCGCAGCGCTGCAGATGGCCCAGAACATGGGACTGAATTTTGGAACCAGGTCGGGAATGAAGGTGGCGGCTGGCAACAGGACAAACGCCGGAGCTGCGAGCAGTACCCACGCTTGACCACGTGTGGATAGCCGAACAGGTTTCTTGCACTGCGGGCACGTGAGAACGCTGCGAGAGACGCCGTACCACGGCAGCTTTGCCTTGGGCGCCCGACTTTCCAGATGGGAGGAGAGTAGTTTCATTCGGTGAGCGCACCAGGGACAGCGTAGGAAAATCCTCATGGCGTCTATCTTGCGTTTGAGTTGCATGGCGAGGCTCTGGGTGTTGAGTGCTTGGGAGGCCAGGTTGGCACTGCTTGCCGCCCGTAGGGTGCGCTGTGCGCACCAGGAGTCTGCGCTGGCGCCGGTGCGCGCGGCGCACCCTACGAAGTCAGGCTGATCAGCGCTTGGCGGGTTACATGGCGTACGTATCCCGCAGTTGCTTCGCCAGCCCGCCTCGGGGCCGCGGCTTTTGTGTCTATCTATTGGCGCGCTTGCGGCGCCAATAGATAGCAGCAATGAGCAACGTGCCCACGCCGAGCGGCAGCCAGTACTTGTAAGGGCGCAGGGCGTTGCGCAATCGTTGCTCACGCTCGAACCACAGGCGCTGCTCGGCGCCGGCGAAGTCCGGCTCCTGGCAATTGAAGCCAAAATTATATGCCCAGTCGACATAGGGGCCTTGCTGCACATAACGTCGATAATAGCCCTGCGCGCTGGCCAGATCGCGGTAATTGACCCACCCGCTGGCGTTGCACAATGCCGCGGCGAAGGCCTGGCTGCGCGGAGGCAAAAAATCGGCGGCGCGGTTGGCCAGATCGGCGGCTACCCAACGGTAGTGGAAGCGTCTATTGGGGACGGGCGCACTGGCATTCTGCAGGCTGGCTTCGCTGGCAGTCAGCAGACCGCTGGGTTGCAGCGGTTGCAGCAGGTCGGTGCCGAAATTGCCGCCGGCCCAGGCGTTGTCCGGTGCCAGTTCATAGCCGAGCAATTCCAGCCCCTGCTCGCGGGCCAGGGTGGCGGCGCGGTAGTAGCCTTGCGCGCGGTCGATGTCACTCCAGGCGTTTTCCGCTTGTAGGCGTGCCTCGCCATAGTCGCGAGCGACCTTCTGTAATTCGGCGCTGGCGAAATAGGGAACTGCTTGCGCGTAACGCTGTTCGCGCAGCAGGCGCCGGCCGAGCAGCTCGCGCAGGCGAGTGGCCACTGGGCGCTCCCACTCCGAGCGCTGCGGATCGGTTGCGGCCGCGGGTACGTTGCGTTCGACGTAGTCGATCAGCTCGTCTGTGCTCAGTACGCGCTCGGCCACGGTGGCGGCGTCCATCCAGTAGATATCGCCGCTGCGATAGAGCTGGTCGAATGCCTCCAGGTACTCGCCACGCTCCAGGGCCAGAATGGCCATTTCGCCCTCCACCCGGCAGCGTGGCTTGACGCTCTCGTATCGCCAATTCTCGTTGCGCTGAAAGCCCCAGTCTTCCTCGGCCGGGAAGGCTTTGGCCGCGTTCGCATAAGCGGTCATGGCTGCTGCTTTGTCGCCCGCGCGCAATGCCAGTTTGGCCCTTAGCCACCAGGCCAGGCCACTGTCTTCGGTCTGATCGAGGAAGCGTTGGGCGATCTCGTAGTCGCCGCGCTGGTAGCTTAGCGCCGCGAGGCGGTCGGCGTTTTCCAGGCGGACGATCTGCGGGCTCTGCAACAGGCCGATAAGGTCGGCGGTGGTTTTCGGCAGCGGGTCGAAGGCATCGAGCCGGCTGAACAGATGGGCGGTCAGTAACTGCTGCACTTCGCGCAACTGCAGCAGCGGCAGTAGCTGTTCCGTAGGCATCTGCTGCAGTTCCCGGGCTAGCTGGCGCAAGGAGCTGTAGCCGGTGTCGGAGCCATGGCGCAGTTGGCTGGCGTAGAGGCGAATGGCCGTGCCCCAGTCGTTGTTCAGCTTCGCCAAATACGCTTCTTCGCCGAGGCTGGCAATGCCGAGCTCCAGCGGGTCGCTGAATCCCTGGCTGCTGAGGTTGCGGGCCAATTGGAACGCCTCGCTGGCCTGCGCCTGCAAAAGGCGCGAACGATCGGCCACTTCTTCAGCGCTCAGATCGCTTTCCGCCGCACTCCCGGCCAGGCGCGACAAGCTGCGCCCCAGGGAGTAAGCGGCCCAGGTACTGCGTAGTGGGCGTTCGGCGAGCGGCAAGGCCAATACGCGGCGGAAATACCCGGCGGCTACTTCATCCTCATACTGGGCGAAGGCCACGGCGCCTGCGGTGTACTCGCGCAATTCGGCGGGAAGCGCGTTGCCTTCGGTCTCGGCCTGCTGCGCATCGGTCAGGCTGCGCAGGTGCTCGACGAGGGCCAGCTGTACGGCGCTCAACTGCTGTCGTTCCACGGCCGTGCGGGCTTCCAGATACTGCTGATTGTCGTTATCCCAATAGGCTCTGAGCGTGCCGTCGCCGGCCTGGCCTAACCCTTGGATGCTATGACTCAGGCGGCTGGCCTCGAAGGCGAAGTTGCCCTCCGGAAGTTCGTCCAGGGCATTGCTGCGGTCATCCAGCAGGCGGTAGGGGAAATCCGGGCCGCAGGCTTGACTGCTGCCCAGCGGCAGCCAGCAGGCGAGGCTGATGATTAGCACCTTGCGGCGTGACTCAAAATATAGGGGCATTGAGCGTTCCTTGATCGATAACGTAGCAGCGAGCCCAACCGATGCTGAGCTGTGCTCCGGGTGCCAGGTGTCCATTCTGTTTCAGGGTGAACTGCAGGCCGTCGCCGCTGCGTTGCCAGCCATAGCCGCGCAACGCATCGACCGCTTCGCAGGCCTGTGCCGATAAATTGATCTGCTGGGGCAGGGCTACGGAAAGATTGCCGGGGTTGTTCAGGAGGATTTCGCTGACGCCGTTCTCCTGCTTTATCCGCAGGGATGGGGCGCCGTACAACGCCTCACCGCGTGCCACGGCGAGCAGGGTGGCCAGCGGCCAGGCGCGTCTATCCCCGGCCAGCGGCAGACGGAACCAGATGATGCCCCGCAGCTTGTTCGGATTGTGCCGACGTAGTTGTTCATGCAACTTGGCTAGGTCTTGTGGCTGTGCCTGTAGCTCGCGTCGTTCTCCGGGCTGGTTGAGTGGCGTTTCGCTTTCCACTCGCGTCGCGCCGTCAGTGCTTTGCAACAGGGCCACACCGTAGGCCGGTAGCGCCAGATAGAAAGGTTTGTCGGTGCGCTCGGCGTACTGCTGTGTCCATTGCAGCGCCTGCGTATGATCGAACAGCCCGTTCTGTGGCTTGTCCACCGCATGCACCTGCAGCACGGAACTGTCGACCTCCTCCAATAACTGCTCCAGCTGCGGGCTTTCCAGCCAGGCGGGCAGGGCGGTGATGCTCAGACTCAAGTCGCGGGGCAGTTGCAGGCGCAACTGCGCTAGCAGCTCGCGGTAGGCGGGCAGACGCGCGGTGGCGCAGTCGTGGTCGATTTCCACGCCTTGCAGGCGCAGGCCGGCGGCTTGCCAATCCCGCACCAGGCCGAGGGCCTGTTGGCGGATAATCTGTGTGTCCAGCTGTGGCAGTTGGCCGTCCAGGCGGATCACCGCCACCAGCGGGCGGCCATCTTCGCGTAGCAGGTCGAAGTTCGGATAAGCACGTGCCCAGCCGGCCTTGGGGTGGGCCTGCAGAGCCAGTACGCGCAGCGTGGAGAAGTCGCTACGACTCTGCGCCAGGGCGTCGGCATGGGCCGTACGCCATTGCCGCTGCCAGACGTACAGCTGTTGATCCAAGGGCTCGGGCGCTGCAGAGCAGGCGCTCAGCAGCGTGATCGATCCGGCGAGCAAAAGCCGTAACAGTTTCAGCGATATCGGCCCTGTCGCCTTGCGATGAGCGCGGGTAAAACCTCGCGTGCCGATCTGCATATCGAGCGTCCTTTGCGTAAACAGCATCCTTCAGGTAGCAGAAAGCCCGCCAGAAGGCGGGCTCGAGTACTGCTGGCGGCGCGTTAGTTGCCGTACACCGGGAACTTCGCGCAGACCGCTTTGACCTGCTCGCGGACGCGGGCTTCGACCGACTCGTCGCCCAGGTTGGCGAGGATTTCGCAGATCCAGCCAGCCAGTGCGCGACACTCTTCTTCCTTGAAACCGCGGGTGGTCACGGCCGGGGTGCCGATACGCAGGCCGGAGGTGACGAACGGCGAGCGCGGGTCGTTGGGCACGCTGTTCTTGTTGACGGTGATAAAGGCGCGACCCAGAGCGGCGTCGGCGTCTTTGCCAGTGATCTCCTGCTTGATCAGCGAGAGCAGGAACAGGTGGTTCTCGGTGCCGCCGGAAACCACGTCGTAGCCGTTGTCGATAAACACGCCGGCCATCGCCTGGGCGTTTTTGATCACTTGCTGCTGGTAAGCCTTGAACTCCGGTTGCAGGGCTTCCTTGAAGCACACCGCCTTGCCGGCGATCACATGTTCCAGCGGGCCGCCTTGGCCACCGGGGAACACCGCGGAGTTGAGTTTCTTCTCCAGCTCCTCGTTCTTGCGCGCCAGGATCAGGCCGCCGCGCGGACCGCGCAGGGTTTTGTGGGTGGTAGTGGTGACCACGTCGGCGAACGGCACCGGGTTCGGGTAGACGCCGGCGGCGACCAGACCGGCGACGTGGGCCATATCGACGAACAGGTAGGCACCGACCTTGTCGGCGATGGCGCGGAAGCGCGCAAAGTCCAGCACCTGGGAGTAGGCGCTGAAGCCGGCGATGATCATCTTCGGCTTGT
>NZ_CAMPHN010000023.1 GCF_946885885.1 uncultured Pseudomonas sp. | reverse complement strand
AAGGAAAGACCATGCAAGACCCAGTTCAACTGAAATCGCCGCGCATCGCCGTGATCGGTGCCGGCCCGGCCGGGATGACCGCGGCGGACACCTTGAGGGGCCTCGGTTACGACGACATCACGATTTTCGAACAGCTCGACCGCGTCGGCGGCAAAGTCTATTCATTTCGCAGCGCCGCGGGCGTAGTCGAGCTGGGCGCGGTGCTGGCCTCGACGGAATGCACGCTGGTATTGGAACTCGCCGAGCGCCACCGCATCCCCTATGCACCCTACCCGGTCAGCCTGCTGATACTCGACGAGCACGGCGAGCGGCAGAGCATCGAGTCGTTTCTCAGCAGCCGTTACCAGGCGAACGAGATCGAGCGCGCGATCGGCAACTATGCCGCGACCTTGCAGCGCTTTGCCGAGGTGCGCAGCGACAGCCTCGGCGAATTGCCGAGCGACCTCTGCCTGCCATTCGAGCAGTTCGCACAGAAGCACGGTTTCGGCCCTATCGCCGAACTGGCGCGCAGCATGCTGGTCGGCTTCGGCTACAGCTATTACGAGACCACGCCCGCGATCTACTTCATGAAGCTGATCGGCTGGCTGCTCAAGCCCGATGGCACCAAAGGCCTGCAAGCAGGCGAGTTCTACATGTTCCCGAGCGGCTATCAATCGATCTGGGAAGCCATCGCCACGGGTTTCGATGTGCGCCTGGAAGCGCGGATCAGCTCGATCGAACGGCCGCGGTCAGCCGGCCCGGTACGGCTGACCGTCAACGGCACGCAGCAGCATGAATTCGACGCCGTCATCGTGTCCGCGCCCCTGCATACCCTGGGCAACTTCCTCGACCTGACGGAGGAGGAAGCGAGCCTGTTCGCGCAGGTGCGCAGCGACCGTTACTTGGTCAACCTGTTCAACGCCAGCGGTTTGGTCAGCGGAGAATTCCTGTTCTTCCACGATCACGCGCGCCCGGCGAAGCTCAACCACATCAACGCCTGGGCCAACCGCGACCCGGCGCTGCCGGTCTATATCGGCTGGCAGCTCGCCGACCGCGGGTTATCGCTCGAACAGGTTACCGAAGTTCTGAAGCAGGATGTCGCAGCGCAAGGCGGCACCTTCGGCGAGCTCAGATTGCGCCAGGAGTGGGACTACTTCCCGCGCGTGGACAGCGAGGCGCTGCATAACGGCTTTTACCAGCAGGTCGAGGCGTTGCAGGGTGTGGGCAATCTGTACTACGTCGGCAGCTCGCTCAGCTTCGAAACCGTGGAGCACAGCGCGCGCCAAGCCCGGGAGCTGGTGAGCAAGCGCTTTGCGCCGCTGGCCCGCTGCAGTTAATCCCGATTCAACTGCCGTAGTGCCCAGAAGCACAGGCCCGCGGAGACGACTTCCAGCAGCAGCGCATAGAGGTTGAAGGTCTGCTGGGCGCCGCCGTCCAGCCACAGGCCGCCGATGCGGGCCAGCGCCAACGCGCTGTACAGCAGCGTCAGCAAGGTCAAAACCGGGCCGATCAGCTCGCGGCGCGCCAGACACAGGCCGATAAATGCCGCCAGCCCCAGTTGCAGGCCGCCGTAATAGGCGCGCACATCGGTCGCCGCCGCCGGGGCCATCAACAACATGCCGCTGAGGTTGGTCATTTCATGGGGACGGATGAAATAGGCCAGGCCCAACCCGGCGGTGGCCAGCAATTGCAGCGACAGAATCACGCGGGCGAGCAGCATGAACAGCATCCTTCCCTGAGAACAATGGGTGCAGCATAAGCCCGGTCGGCGCATTCGCAAACAGCCTGCGGTTTCGGCCATGCCCGCTCGCGCGCTATGCTCGAACGGGTATCCCATAGAGGAGTCTTCCCCATGCGACTTTTCGCCCTGTCGCTGTGCGTTTGGGCCGGGCTGGCCCAGGCGGCCGATAGCCTGACCATCGATGTGCACCGCGACCCCAATTGCGGCTGCTGCAAAGCCTGGATCGCCCATTTGCAGGACAACGGTTTCACCGTCAACGATCACGTCGAGCGCGACATGAGCGCGGTCAAGCAACGCCTCGGCGTACCGCCGCGCCTGGCGTCCTGCCATACCGGGGTGATCGACGGCCGGTTCGTCGAAGGCCATGTGCCCGCCAGCGATATCCTCAAACTGCGCCAGCGGCCCGACCTGCTCGGCGCCGCCGTACCCGGTATGCCGACCGGTTCGCCGGGCATGGAATACGGCGATAGACGCGATGCCTACCAGGTCATAGGCGTGGATAAGCAGGGCGAAGATCAACTTATCAGCGAATATCCCGCCAACTAATTGCAAGGAGCTCCCATGTCACCGTTGGTTTACTGGCAACTCGATGTATTCGCCGAGCGGCCGCTGGCCGGTAACGGCGTAGCGGTATTTCCCGATGCGAGCCAGCTGACGCCGGCCGCCATGCAGGCGCTGACCCGCGAGTTGCGCCAGTTCGAATCGATCTTTCTGCTGCCCGGCAGCGACCCGCGGGTTCAGGGCGCGCGGATCTTCACCCTGGAAGAGGAGCTGCCCTTCGCCGGCCATCCGATCCTCGGCGCGGCCGCCCTGCTGCACCACCTGCAGGACCAGACCATGGAAGCCGAATGGGTCCTGCAGCTGGCCGCCAAGAGCGTGCGCCTGCTGACCCGCCGTCAGGAGCGGGGCTTCTACGCGCAGATGGATCAGGGCGTGGCAGAATTCGCGGCGCAGCTCGACCCCATACAAGCGCAGGTGATCGCTGAAGCCTTCGGTTTGAGCGGCGCGCAGCTGGATCGCCGCTACCCGGCCAGCGTGGTCAGCACCGGCCTGCCCTACCTGATCCTGCCGATCACCGCCCAGGGCCTGGCTCAGGCCAAGCAGCAGCGCACGCTGGACGCCGAGCTGGCGTCCCATGGCGCCGCGTTCGTATTCCTGCTGGACGTGGATAACCGCGAAGGGCGCACCTGGGATCCTTGCGGCGTTATCGAAGACATCGCCACCGGCAGCGCCGCCGGCCCGGTGGCGGCCTTCCTGGTGGAACACGGCCTGCATCGCCGCGCCGAGCCCTTCAGCCTCAACCAAGGGCGCTTCCTCGGCCGCCCCAGCCGATTGGATGTCTGCCTCGGCAGCGACGAC
This sequence comes from uncultured Pseudomonas sp., assembly GCF_946885885.1. The sequence goes on along the minus strand of NZ_CAMPHN010000023.1, from coordinate 37,844 downwards.
CGGGTCAGCGTGGGCGGCAGCGTACAGTTGGTGGCGCGCGCCGAGTTACTGGTGGATCCGCGGGACCTGGCCTGACAGCCGGTTGGCGACGACACTGCATGGCGACAACGGACGAAAGGACTGGGCGATGCGCTGGAAACGGGCAAGACGTAGCGACAACGTAGTGGATGCGCGCGGCAGCGGTCGCGGCATGCGGGTCGGCGGCAAGGGTCTGAGCCTCGTTGGCATCGCCGTGGTGGTCGTCGTCGGCCTGTTGCTGGGCCAGGACCCGCTGCAGATACTCGGCCAACTGGCCGGCCAAGCCACCCAGAGCCACTCGACCAGCCCGCCCCAAGGCGCGGCGCCCGACGAGCAGTCGGAATTCGTCCGCGCCATCCTCGGCGACACCGAAGACACCTGGCGCGAGATTTTCCAGGGCGCTCAGCGGCAATACCAGGACCCGACCCTGGTGCTGTTTCGTGACGGTGTGAACTCCGCCTGCGGCTTCGCCAGTGCGGCGGTCGGCCCCTTCTACTGCCCCGGCGATCGACGGGTGTATATCGACCTGGGATTTTTCCGCGAGCTGGATCAGCGCTTCGGCGCCGCCGGCGATTTCGCCCAGGCCTATGTGATCGCCCATGAGGTCGGCCATCACGTGCAAACCCTGCTCGGCGTTTCGGCCAAGGTCAACGCGGCGCGCCAGCGCGGCGAACAGCTGGAAGGCGATAACGGCTTGCTGGTGCGCCAGGAATTGCAGGCCGATTGCCTGGCCGGGGTCTGGGCCCAGCATGCCCAGCGCCGCCTCGATTGGCTGGAGCCGGGCGACCTGGAAGAAGCGCTGAACGCAGCCAACGCCATCGGCGACGACCGTTTGCAACAGCGCAGCCGCGGCCAGGTGGTACCGGATTCATTCACCCATGGCACCTCGGCGCAGCGGGTGCGCTGGTTCAAGCGGGGATTCGAGCAGGGCGACCCAGGGCTGTGCGACACCTTCCAAAGCGCTCGTCTGTAACGACGGCGGTGGCGGAATGCAAAATGGCCCGGACGAATCCGGGCCATTTGCTAGGTGACTTGAGGCGCTATCGCGCCCAGGGCGGTGGCGGCTCTTCGCCCCTGGGCTCGTCTTCGGCGTTGAGCAGCGCCTGGCGCCGCGCCTCGTCGGCCAGGGCGGCCTTGATTTCGCGCATCACCGCGTCGATATCGGCGCTTTCTTCCGGGTCGTCGAATTCGCCGGTCAGCGCAGTGTCCGGGGTCAGCTTGCCTTCCTCGTACAGCGCCCACATTTCCTTGGCGTATTTGGTGAATTTCAACTCGGGGGCGAACTGGCCGAAGTACGCGGCCATATTGCCGACATCGCGCTCGAGCATCTTGAACGCATGGTTGTTGCCCGCGGCGTCCACCGCCTGGGGCAGGTCGATCACCACGGGACCTTCCGGGCCCAGCAGCACGTTGAATTCCGAGAGGTCGCCATGCACCAGCCCGGCGCAGAGCATCTTCACCACTTCCTGGATCATAAAGGCGTGGAATTCGCGGGCATCGTCCGGGTGCAGGTCGACATCGTTGAGACGCGGCGCGACATCGCCTTCGCCATCGTCGACCAGTTCCATCAACAATACGCCTTCGAGAAAGTCGTAGGGTTTGGGCACCCGCACCCCGGCATTCGCCAGACGGAACAGCGCCGCCACTTCGGCGTTCTGCCAAGCGTCCTCCTGGCCCTTGCGGCCGTACTTCGAGCCCTTGGCCATGGCGCGTGCGTCGCGGCTGTTACGCACCTTGCGGCCTTCCTGGTACTCGGCGGCCTGGCGGAAACTGCGTTTGTTGGCTTCTTTATAGACCTTGGCGCAACGCAGCTCGTCGCCGCAGCGCACCACGTAAACGGCGGCCTCTTTACCACTCATCAGCGGGCGTATCACCTCATCGACCAGACCGGCTTCGATCAGGGGTTCAATGCGTTTTGGCGTCTTCATCGGTTTTAATCGGGGGTCCTGTGTTGCCCAACTCGCGTGTCCCGCTCGTTATACGGCAATCTTCCCGTAGCGCCCACCCTCTGACCGTCAGGATCGCCCAAGTTGGCAAAAAATACCGACTTGATACGGATTTATACGAGCGTTTTCTGCCAACCGGAACCCTGCGCGCCCGCCCGGGGCGCAACGCTGAATCCCGGACGGCAACGCCAGCATGCAACCAAACCGAATCCGTCGCTGTCTGTGTAAACGCCGCCGACTCTTCAGCGGCTGGGAGGTTCAAGTTGTTTTTAACCTTATATCCAATCGAGGCCGCAGGTCTCACAAGGAGCTGCATATGGGTACGGTGATAAAACAAACCTTGCCAGGCAAAGACATCGTCGATTGGGCGACGGCACAGCAACATCGTAAGCCGGTGGTCGGCAGGCCGACGACCGCCACGCTAAGTTCACTGGCCGCGCGCCGCCACGCGCATGCCAGCAGGCGCAATGGCATCGCGGCGCCTTACATCGCCTCCTGCCATATCGCCAGCGATACCCCGGCGCTGTATATCGCCCGGCTGTGCGAGCAGTTCGAACACAAATTAGCGGTGCGTTACGATGCGCAGCAAGGCCGCATCGAATTCGACTTCGGCTTGTGCCTGCTGCATACCGACCCCACCGGCCTGCACATCACCACCCTGAGCGGCAATCAGAAGGATCTGGACAAACTCAAGCACGCGGTTGGCAGCCATTTCGAGCGTTTCGCCTGGCAAGCGCCGTTGCGCCTGGACTGGCAAGCGGCCGAAGACTGATCCACTTCGAAAGCGTAAAGCGGATTGGCCGGGCCGCCGCAAGGGTCGACAATTGGCTCACACCCCATTCTGGAGCCAAGCCATGCTCGATGCCGATCTCTGCTGGCAAGCCGTGTGCAACCGCGATGGCGAATACGATGGCCGCTTCGTCTTCGCCGTGCGCTCGACCGGCATTTATTGCCGGCCGAGCTGTCCCGCACGTCGGCCGCTGCGCAGCAATGTCAGTTTTCACGCCACCGTGGCAGCCGCCGAACAGGCCGGTTTCCGCCCGTGCCGACGCTGCTCGCCCCAGGCGGCGAGCCCGGCCGAACAGCTGGACGCACTGGTCGCAGCCGCCTGTCGCCTGCTCGATAGCGCCGATAAACCGCTGACCCTCGAACAACTGGCCGCGCGCATCGGTCTGTCCGCCTCGCACTTGGCGCGCGCCTTCAAGGCCCGCACCGGGTTGACGCCGAAAGCCTGGGCCGACGCCCGGCGCCGCGCGCGCCTGGAGGCGCAACTGGCGCAAGCCGACAGCGTGCTGGATGCGGCCCTGGCCGCGGGTTATTCCGGTACCCGTGCGCTCTACGAACGCACCGATGCCTTGAGCCCGGCGCAACGTCGTAAACGGGCGGCGGGCGAAACCCTGCGCTACACCATCGCCGCGTGCCCGCTGGGCAAGGTGCTGCTCGCGGCCAGCGCCCAAGGCGTCTGCGCACTGCTCCTAGGCGATAGCGACGAGGCTCTGGAGGCAGAGTTGCAGCAACGTTTCGCCGCCGCACAACGGCTGCGCGACGATGCCGACCTGAGCGAGTGGCTGGCCCAGGTGATCGCCCAGATCGAAGAGCCGGCGCGTGCCGCGCAATTGCCGCTGGATATTCGCGGCAGCGTGTTCCAACAGCAGGTGTGGCGGGCCTTGCGACATATCCCAGCCGGCCAGACGCGCAACTATGCCGAACTCGCGGCGCAATTGGGCAGCCATCCGCGTGCGGTGGCCAGGGCCTGCGCCAGCAACCCGCTGGGCTTGTTGATCCCCTGCCATCGCGTGGTCGCCAGCAACGGCAACCTCAGCGGTTACCGCTGGGGCATCGAGCGCAAAGCGGCGTTGCTCGCGCACGAGCGGCAGGCGGGCGAATAGCATCTTGGCGGTCGGCGAAAAAAAAAGAGCGGCACCGCCATAGGCGGGCCGCTCTAAATCACGGAGTTGCATACAATCGCTGCCGCACAAAGCAGGCGGCAACAAGCATTGGATAAAGGCTCGACCGTCGCGGTCACAGTTGCGCGCCGACGCCCATGCCCGTCTTCGCTATTTGCCATGACGATGGCGCGTGCCCAGAACCGCTGACGCAAGCGCAGGGCCAGGCGGATCGCACGGGGTAAACGCATGCCCGCATGGCTCTTGGCCTTTTTGCGGACCGGGATTATCGTGGCAACTCGCGGCCAGCGGGGTATTGGGGCTGGCCCGGCCATCACTCAGGGAATATGAGCCTCTCACTATGAAAACAACCAGAATAATCTCCGCCATCACCCTGGCCGGCCTCGCCACGCAGGCCCATGCCCTCGATCCCTCCGGGCAGCGCTATGTCGATCAGCTGGTACAGGGCGGCCCGCTGTCCATTCGCGAAGCGGCGCAGAGCATCTACCACAGCGGCTACCGCGATACCGAAACCCTCGACGTAGCCGCCGAAGTACTGCTGCAGAAGTATCGCAGCGCCGCCGACAACACCACCTCGGACGCCCTGGCCTGGGTCTGCAAAGCCCTCGCCAGCTCGGGCAACGGTCGCTACAAGCCGGTACTCGACGAGGTGGTGAACAACTCCAACAACCGCAAGCTCGACCGTCACTGCGAAAAGGCCGCCAGCAGCCTGAGCGCCGGCGGCGCAGCCTATACGCTCGGCAGCGTCAATCTGGATGCCTACCGCAACGGCAAAGGCCGACCGGCCGCCAATGCTGCCTCGGCCGCGCCCGCGCAGGCCGTCGCGGCGCAAGGTAGCGGCTCGTTCAGCAACGTCCGCACCGGCATGAGCATGGACGAAGTCAATGCGCTGCTCGGCGCGCCTTCGGCGACCTTCTCGCACCAAACCGGTAAAGCCTGGATCCCCTTCAACTTCAAGGGCAAGGACGTGGCCCGCGTGGTGTCGCTATACAAAGGCAAGGGCCGCATCGTGTTCTCCCAGGAGAGCGTCTACGCCCCGGTATGGCGGGTACTGGAAGTGATCGATAACCCCAACGAAAGCGGCTACCCCTGAGCGGATAGCCGCTTTGCCGGCTTGATACCAAGCCGGCAAAGCCCGAAGCTATGCACCCACCTGGATGACGCGGGCCAGGCACGCGGTGCAATCGTCCGCGCGCCATCCCAGACCGTCATCCGGCTCCCCGCACAGGCCACGCCATGAACCTCACAGAACTGACCGAGCGCCTGCACGCGATCCGCGATCACAACGATTGGCGGCAATTTCACTGCCCGAAGAATCTGGCCATGGCCGCCAGTGTGGAAATGGCCGAGCTGGTGGAAATCTTCCAATGGCTGACCGAACAGCAATCGCGGCAGCTGTCCGCCGAGCAACTGGCCCACGCCGGTCAGGAGGTCGGCGATATCGTCCTTTACCTGTTGCTGCTGTGCAGCGAATTGGGCATCGATATGGAACAGGCGGTGCGCGCCAAACTGGCCGATAGCGAAAGGCGCTTCAAGCAATGAGCGATCGGCATTTCGACGAGCTGGCGACGCGCTTCGCGGAAAAAATCTACGGCGGTGCCAAGGGCGCGATCCGCCTCGCCGTGCTCCAGGCCGACCTCGCCGAAGCCCTGCCGGATCGGCCGCTGCGGGTGTTGGATGTCGGCGCCGGTTTGGGCCACATGTCGTTGTGGCTGGCCGAACGCGGCCATCAGGTAACCCTCAGCGAGCCGGCCGCCCCCATGCTGCAAGGCGCCCGCGAGCGCTTCGCCGCGGCCGGCCAGCAGGCGACCTTCATTCAGGCCCCCTGGCAGGATCTGCTCGGCCAACTGGCACAGCCTTACGACCTGGTGATCTGCCACGCGGTGCTCGAATGGCTGGCCGAACCCCGGGCCATCCTGCCGGTGCTGCATCAGCTCTGCGCGCCCGACGGCTGGCTGTCGCTGGCCTTTTACAACAAAGACGCACTGATCTACCGCAACCTGCTCAAGGGCCACTTCCGCAAACTGCGCAAGGCCGAATTCGCCGGCGAGAAACAGAGCCTGACGCCGCAAACGCCGCTCGACCCGCGCGAACTGGCGACGCAACTCGATGCGCTGTGGCAGGTCGAAAGCCAGAGCGGCGTGCGGGTATTTCACGACTATATGCCGCAGCCCTTCCAGGCCAAGGCCGAGTTGATCGACCTGCTGGAAATGGAGTTGGCCTACCGCCGCCATCCCAGCTTCGCCGGGCTGGGGCGTTATCTGCACTGGATCTGCCGACCGCGCTGACGGTGAATATCCAGGCTACGGGCGCGCTTTTGTAGCCCGGATGCAATCCGGGGAGAAATTGTGTGCCTTGCATCACTTCCCGGATTGCATCCGGGCTAGGGTTGACCTCTAAGAGGTAGGAAAACCATGAAGCCCCTGTCCTTTCTGCTCCTGCTACCCGCCCTGCTGGCCTGCCAAAGCCGCAATCCCTATACGGCCGAGTCCAGCCCCTTGCCGCCGGCCCCGCCAGAGGCGGCGCAACACCTCGATCTCAGCGCCTACCCCGCCGCACAGCGGGACTACGGCCGCTACCGCAGTTGGAGCTGGGTGCAGCGACCAGCCGGTAACGCCTGGGCCAGCGCCGAGCAACTGCAGGAGGCGTTGAGCAACGCCCTCGATCAGCGCGGTTTGCGCCCGGCCAAGACGAATGCCGCGGGCGATCTCCAGGTGAGTGCCGAGCTGTACCAGGAAAGCCGCGTGCGCCAGGTCGTCGATGACTATGCCGGCCACTACGGAGGTGGCTACTACGGGCATGGTCGCTACGGCCACGGCGGCGGCCTGTGGGGCAGCGCGCCGCTGGTGCGCAGTTACACGGAAGAGGTCATAGTGGTGCGTATCGAAATGCGCGATGCCGAAGACGGCCAACGGGTCTGGAGCGGCAGCGCCGAAGCGCTGGGCCGCGGCCCGCAGGCCCTGCGCAGCGCGCTGCAACGCGCCCTCGCCGATTACCCGCCGGCCCCCTGATTTTTCGGAGAACCGCCATGCGTCCACTACTGCTGATCCTGCCGCTACTGCTGATCCTGAGCGCCTGCCAGAACGTGCAGCTGGAGCGCGACTTCGACCCTAACCGCGACTTTTCGGCCTACCGCAGCTGGAGCTGGGGCGAGCCGGCCGTGCAGTTCAAACCCGACGACCCGCGGCTCGACAGCGACCTGAGCAGACAACGCATCCGTACCGCGATCGGCGAACAGCTTGACCAACGCGGCCTGCGTCCGGCCCCCGCCGGCACCCCGGGCGATCTCAAGGTGCAGGCGTGGCTGATCGTCGATAACCGCCAGCAACAGGTCAGCACCCACTTCGGCGGCGCCTGGGGCGACCCTTGGCGCGGCGGTTTCTGGGGCGGCCCGAGCTATGTCGAGACCCGCACCCTGGACTATCAGGTCGCGACCTTGCAGGTGGACCTGCTCGACGCCACAGACGGCAAGCTGGTCTGGCGCGGCAGTGCCGAGCAGATCCTGCGCAGCGGACAACCCACACCGGCCGAGCGCGAAGCGGCGATTCGCGCCACAGTGGCGAAGATCCTCAGTCAATACCCACCGCATTGACCCCTCGACATGCAGGAGCCTGGGGGACGCCTAGTGTCGCGACACGAATCATTTGTCGCAGTCCGTGGGAGGGGCCGGCATTAAACCGACACATGATGGTGGACGGGACACTAGTTCTTGCTGTGGCTCGGCACTCCGACGATCTTTGCAAACACAGGACCGAAACCTAAACCCGGACGACAAAACAAGGACAACTCCCATCATGTCTACCGACCCGCTCAGCCACCGCCCGGCCACATTCGACGACCTGCCCGAAGTCGTCACCTTCCCGCAGAACGCCGACGAGCTGTTTTTCTGCTACCCCAAGGCGGTCTGGCCGCTGGATGCCGAGCAGTTGGCCGCGGCCATGGCCGAACGCCGCGACAGCACGGTGGCGCTGCTGGATGGCCGGGTCGCCGGCTTCGCCAATTTCTACCAATGGCAGCAGGGCGAGAGCTGCGCCCTGGGCAACCTGATGATCGCGCCCTGGGCACGCGGCCGGGGCGTCGCGCGCTATCTGGTGACGACCATGGAGCAACTGGCGCGCGAACAGCACCAGGCCAGCCGCATGCGCGTGTCCTGCTTCAATGCCAACAGTGCCGGCCTGCTGCTCTACCCCGCGCTGGGCTACGCGCTCAGCGGCCTGGTCGAACGCCGCGATCCGCAGGGCGCCAGGGTGGCGTTGTTGCAATTCGATAAAGCGCTGTAACGGCTCAGCGGTCCCAATCCGGCTTTTCGGCAAGCCGCTCGAGCAGAAAATCCAGCAAAGCGCGCAGCGCCGGTGGCATTTGCCGGCGCGTGCCATAGAGCGCATAAATGCCCAGTTCCTGCGGCTGATATTCGGGCAGCAGCCGCACCAGCGCCCCCGAACGCAGCAGCCCGGCGACCGAGTAAAGCGGTTGCAGACTGATGCCGGCATCGGCCAGCGTGGCCTCCTGCAGCACCATGGATTCGTTGGCGCTGAGGTTGCCGCTTACCGCAACAGCATGCGGCTCACCGGCGCGAGTGAACTCCCAGATGCTGCGACCAAAATAGGCGTAGCTCAGGCAATTATGCTGGGCCAGATCCTCAGGGTGCTGCGGCCTGCCGTGCTTCGCGAGATAAGCCGGCGTGGCACATACCGCCGAGCGGCATACCGCGAGTTGGCGGGCAATCAGGTTGGGGTCGAGTTGATTGGTGATGCGCAGCGCCATGTCGACCCGCGCCTCGACCAGGTTGACCGCCTGACTGCCGATCAGCAGATCGATGCCGACCTGCGGGTACAGGCCGATAAAGGCGTTCAGCTCGTGCACCAACCAGGCTTGGGCGAAGGATTGGCTGCAAGCGATACGCAGGTTGCCGCGCGGCGCGATATCGCCGGCCGCACTGACGCCCTGCATGCTCTCGGCCACCGTAAGCATTTCCCGACACTGCGGCATCAGCTGCTCGCCAACGCCGGTCAGGCTCAGTTTGCGCGTGCTGCGGTGCAACAGCCGCGCACCGACCCAGGTTTCCAGCTCGGCGAGGTAGCGCGAAACCATCGCCCGCGACATTTCCAGCGCCTCGGCAGCGGCCGTTTGGCTGCCCCTGTCCACCACTTCGACAAATACCCGGGTTGCCGTCAATCGATCCATTATTCGCTCGATATACGCAATAAACATGTGCAGATTAATGGGCTTTTGGCACCAATTAAAGCAACTAAGATCCCTCCACAACTCAAACGGAGGTCAACATGTCCACTACCCGTATCGTTCGCCAACTCGTCGCCGGCGCCGCTTTGCTCGCTGGCAGCGCCGCCGCCCTGGCACAACCGCTCAGCGTCGAGGTGTACAACCCTGGCGAAAGCGCGGTATTCCCGGTCACCTCGACACTGATCAGCGGCGAGCGCGACGCGATCTTGATCGACGCCCAGTTCTCCACCCGCGAGGCTCAGCATCTGGTCGAGCGCATCCAGGCCAGCGGCAAAAACCTGACCACGATCTTTATCAGCCACGGCGATCCCGACTTCTACTTCGGCCTCGACACCCTGACCCGCGCCTACCCCGAGGCCAAGGTACTGGCCACGGCTGAAACCGTCGCCTATATCGAGAAAAGCCGAGAGCCGAAGCTGGCGTACTGGGGACCGATCCTCAAGGACAGCGCGCCGCAGCGCACCCTGGTGCCGCAAGCCCTGCAAGGCGACAGCCTGACCCTGGAAGGACAAAGCCTGCAGTTGATCGGCCACGACCCCAAGCACACCAGCCTGTGGATCCCCAGTATCAAAACCGTGGTCGGCGGCGTGCTCAGCTACGCCAATATCCACCCCTGGATCGCCGATGCGCAGACCGTCGAAGCGCGCCAGTCCTGGCGCAAATCCCTTGATCAGCTCGAAGCCCTGCAACCGACCATGCTGATCCCCGGCCATTACCTGGGCCAGCCCAAGCAGACCCTGGACGACCTGCGCTTTACCCGCGACTACCTGCTGACCCTGGAAGCCGAGTTACCGAAAGCCAAGGACAGCCAGAGCCTGATCGCGGCGATGCAAGCTAAGTACCCGGCCTTGCTCGACGCCAGCAGCCTGGAACTGAGCGCCAAGGTGCTCAAGGGCGAAATGCAGTGGCCCTAACAGCAGTGCCAAAGAGCTGACCAACCAGACAAACATTGCGGCATAATCGCCGGCCTCGCGCCAATGGAGATGCCGCAATGCCCGCGCCAATCTGGTGGTTACTCGCCCTGCCGTTCGTTGCCGGCGCCTGCCTGCCGTTGCAGGCGGGGATTAACGGCCAACTGGCCAAGCAGGTATCCAGCGTCCTCGCCGCGTCATTGATCTCGTTTGCCGTCGGCACCCTAGCGCTATTGCTGCTGGTACTGGCGCAACGCGAGGTGCCCGGCCTCGGCGCGCTCAAAGGGCTGACCTGGTGGCATTGGAGCGGCGGCCTGCTGGGAGTGATGTTTATCGCCACCGCCGCTTTCGCCGGACCCAAGGTCGGCGCCCTCCTATTCATGGCCCTGGTGATCGCCGGCCAACTGAGCATGGCGCTGACCCTCGATCACTTCGGCTGGGCCGGTTTTCGCGAAGCGCCAATCAGCCTCGGCAAAATCGGCGGTTTGCTGTTGGTAGTCGCGGGTATCTGGTTGATCCGGCGCAGTTGATCCCAGGGCGAACGCTCCCGGATTGCGCTGACGCTTATTCGGGCTACGAGCTAAACACAGGTAATCCGTAGCCTGGGTCGAGCGAAGCGATACCCGGGAAAGGATGCCCCGGGTATCGCTGTGCTCAACCCAGGCTACAAGCTGCATGTGTAGCCCGGATGCCATCCGGGCTACGGGGTGTGGGTTGTGCAGGCTATTTGCGCTCGAAGCGGTAGAACAGGTTCGGTTCGCTGACCAGATACAGGTCGCCATCGGCATCCAGGGCCATGCCTTCGCCTTGCGGCACACTGCGTTGCAAACCGGCGAAACCGCCGAGCAACGAGCGGAAGCTGATCAGTTTGCCGGTGTCGCCGTCCAGTTCCATCAACAGCTTCGACTCCTCGCTGAGCAAGGCCAGATGGCCGGTGCTCTCGTCGAAGTGCACGGACGACAGGTCGGTGGCGAAGCCTTTGTCCAGAATCCACTTGTCGCGGTCGATCACCTTGAGGTTGAAGTCGCCGCTCAGGCTGGTTTTCAGACCACGGATCTCATACAGCTTACGCGGCGAGTGCTCCTTGACCACGAACAGCCGGTCACCGCTACGGTCGTAGCCCACGCCTTCGAAGCCCTGATTGCCGTCCAGGGAGATGCCGAGGGTCAGCGCCCGGTAATCTTCGCGAAACAGTGCGCCGGGCTTACCCGGCAGCGCGACCATCACCAACGCATGGTCGCGTTCTTCGGCCAGCAGCAGGAGGTCATCGCCCAGATAGGCAACACCTTCGACGTCGCTGAAACCGCTCAGCGGGTAGCGCGCCAACACCTCACCTTGCTTGCTCAGGGTCAGCAGCTCTTCCGGATTATTGACCACCGCCCATAGCTGGTCGCGGTCCTGGTCGTAGGTCAGTCCGGACAGGTTGTCCCCGACCCCCACCACTTTGCGCGCCTCGATGCTCACCCGGTATTCCGGTAGCCACAGGCTACGGCCTTGCCAGGCAGCCTCATGCAGGGACGTCTGAATCCAGAAGAACAGGCGGTTATCCAGGTGCAACGTATGCGTCAGATAAATCGCCAATAACGGCAGCAGCAACAGCATCCATTTCCAGGGCCCGAACGTCGGAAGCCGTTCCAGCATCCCTTTAGCGGCAGGCATCATCGTGGGTTACTCTCGCGGGCTAGCGGTGGGGAGCAGTCTGCCGATCCCGATGCACTGCATGGTCGTACCGAAACCAACATCCGTTGGCGCGTTGTTGTGATCGATAGGCCCGCGCTAAAGTTCAACAAGCCGGCCTGTCGGGTGCCGAACGTCCGTACCCTGTGTTAAGGTGGCCGGCCTTTTCGCCCGAATGGATAGTGACAGGTCGTTATGACACTGGCCCGACCATCGCGCTGGTTGCCTACGCCGCCATAGCGTTTCGCCCCCTCCCCGCATAGCCCGGCCGGATTTTTCCTCCGCCGTCGCATGCCCATGTGCGCCTGCCCTCACGGCTCGACGCCATATCCGTTGCACCCTCGATTTTTATTAGCCCCATCCGCCGCCCTGCGTGCGCCTGCGGACCCCAGCCTTTGGAATACAGCATGCTGCAAAGCCTGAAGAACACCTGGTTGTTTAATATCCGTGGCGACGTGCTCGCCGGTCTGGTCGTAGCGCTGGCGCTGATTCCGGAAGCCATCGCCTTCTCGATCATCGCCGGGGTCGACCCTAAAGTCGGCCTCTACGCGTCCTTCTGTATCGCCGTGGTGATCGCCTTCGTCGGCGGTCGTCCGGGGATGATCAGCGCCGCCACCGGGGCCATGGCCCTGCTGATGGTGACCCTGGTGAAGAACCACGGCCTGGAATACCTGCTGGCCGCCACCCTGCTGTGTGGCGTGCTGCAAATAGGCGCGGGCTACCTCAAGCTCGGTTCGCTGATGCGCTTCGTCTCGCGCTCGGTGGTCACCGGCTTCGTCAACGCCCTGGCGATTCTGATCTTTATGGCCCAGTTGCCGGAGCTGACCAACGTCACTTGGCATGTCTACGCCATGTGTGCCGCGGGCCTGGGGATCATCTATCTGTTCCCCTATGTACCGAAACTCGGCCAACTGATCCCCTCGCCGCTGGTATGCATCCTGTCGATGACCGCCGTGGCCATGTACTTCGACCTGGATATCAACACCGTCGGCGATATGGGCGAGCTGCCGGACACACTGCCGATCTTCCTCTGGCCGGATGTGCCGCTGACCTTGGAAACCCTGACGATCATCTTCCCTTACGCCGCCGCCCTGGCCGTGGTCGGCCTGCTGGAATCGATGATGACCGCGACCATTATCGATGACCTGACCGATACCAGCAGCGACAAGAACCGCGAGTGCAAAGGCCAGGGCGTGGCCAATATCGCCTCCGGACTGATGGGCGGCATGGCCGGCTGCGCGATGATCGGCCAATCGGTGATCAACGTGAAATCCGGCGGTCGCGGCCGCCTGTCCTGCCTGGTCGCCGGCTCGGTGCTGTTGCTGATGGTGGTGTTTCTCAGCGACTGGGTCCGGCAGATCCCCATGGCCGCGCTGGTGGCGGTGATGATCATGGTGTCGATCGGCACCTTCAGCTGGGATTCGATCCGCAACCTGAAAAAATTCCCGCTTTCCACCAACATCGTCATGCTTGCCACGGTGGCGGTCACCGTCTTCACTCACAACCTGGCTTACGGCGTGTTCGTTGGCGTGCTGCTGGCGGCGATGTTCTTCGCCAACAAGATCGGCCACTTTCTCTATATCGATTCTGCGGCCGACAACGACGGCGCTCAGCGCACCTACACTGTAGTGGGACAGGTGTTCTTCAGCTCGGCTGACAAGTTCATCGGCGCCTTCGATTTCAAGGAGGCGGTGGATAAGGTGATCATCGACCTGTCCCGCGCGCATTTCTGGGACATCACCGCGGTCGCCGCGCTCGACAAGGTGGTGATCAAACTGCGCCGCGAAGGCACAGAGGTCGAGGTATTGGGGCTCAACCAGGCCAGCGCCACCATCGTCGACCGCTTTGGTGTACACGATAAGGAAAACGCCACCGACCTGCTGTCAGGCCACTAACAGGAGAGTTCCATGACCCACGTAATGGCTTGTATCGACGGTTCGCAATCCACCGCCGCGGTCTGCGATTACGCCGCCTGGGCCAGCCTGCGCCTGGCCGCGCCACTGACCCTGCTGCACGTCCTCGACGACCTGCAGTACCCGGTCAGCCCGGACCTGACCGGCAATATCGGTCTGGGCAGCCGCGAGCATCTGCTCGAAGAGCTGGCCGGCCTCGATCAGCAACGGCACAAGATCGCCATGGAACAAGGCCGCCTGATGCTCGAGGCGGCGCGCGAGCGGGTGCAGGCCGATGGCATAGAAGCGGCGCAACTGCGCCAGCGCCACGGCGACCTGATCGACTGCCTGCACGAGCTGGAACAGGATATCCGCTTGCTGGTGATCGGCCGCCAGGGCAAGACCAGCGACAGCCTCAGCCAATTGGTCGGCAGCCACCTGGAAAGCGTGATCCGCACGCTGCACCGGCCGATTCTGGTCAGTTGCGGCGAGTTCAGGCCGCCGCAGAGCTATATGTTCGCCTACGACGGCAGCGCCACTGCGCGCAAAGGCGTCGAAATGGTCGCCGCCAGCCCGCTGCTCAAGGGGCTGCCGTGCCACCTGCTGATGGTCGGCGCCGACACCAGCGACACCTGGGCGCAACTCGAAGCCGCCAAGGCCCTGTTGCAAGGCTCGGCGAGCGAAGTGCACCTGGCGATTCGCGCCGGCGAAGTCGAGCCGACCTTGCACAGTTACCAGATGGAACAAGGTATCGAGCTGCTGGCGATGGGCGCCTACGGCCACTCGCGGATTCGCCAGTTCCTGGTCGGCAGCACCACCAGTCACCTGCTGCGCACCAGCACCACAGCCCTGTTGATCCTGCGCTAAGGCGGCCATGAGCGACGAACTGGACCTCGAATACTTTCGTCGCCTGCTGGAGCAGCGCCTGGCCGAGCTGCAACGGCTCGGCGAGGAGGAGCCAACCCGTGAACGAACGGTCGAGTTGGACCAAGCCAAGGTCGGCCGCCTGTCGCGCATGGACGCCCTGCAACAACAAGCCATGCTCGATGCCAGCCACACGCGCAACCGTGTGGAGCGCGAACGCCTGCGTCGCGCCTTGCTACGTTTGGACGCCGGCGACTACGGCTATTGCAGCCAATGCGGCGAAGCCATCCCGCTCGCACGCTTGCAGGTCGACCCGGCCTCGGTGCTGTGCAATGGCTGCGCGGCAGCGGCGGAGCGGCAACTGCAATAGTGGCTATTGGCAAGCTTTCCCGCTTCGATCACAGTAATCTGCACGCTGTAGTCCGCCGCGATGGCCACCATGCCCTATAACGAAATCCCCCATACAGCCGAGGCCTTCGCCCTGTGGCGCGAAGCGCAGGACACGCGCACTCGCACGCGCCTCGGCGGGGTCTATTATCTGGCGGCCTGGCTCCTCACCTGGCTGTTCAGCAACGTGCCTGCCGAGCAGATGCCGTTCGGGGTCGGCGCAAGCCTGGTGTTCACGGCATTGTTGGTCCTGCGCTTGCGCCACCGGCTACCCGACGAAACCGATGACCTATCGTTGCGCCGCTGGCTGAACCGTCACTGGTATCTGATCGCGCTCACCGGCTTGTGCTGGGGCCTATTGCACGCCTGGGCGCTGAACAACCCGGCCTTCAGCGACTCCTGGTTGGTCGCCACCCTGAGCACCATCGCCTTCAGCACGGCGATGGCGTACAACTTCAGCATGGATAAAAAGCGCGCCATGCTGACCGTGGCCCTGCTGTATCTGCCGGGGCTGTTCGCCTTGGGCCTGGATTGGCGTGAACGCCTCGGCCCGCTGACCACCCTCGCGTTCTACCTCAGCTATTTGCTGCTGGTGCTCAACCGCAGCCACCGCGAATACCGCAACACCCTGGCTTTGGAGCTGAAACTGCTCGAGCAGCAGGCCAGCCTGGAGCACCTCAGCCGCACCGACAGCCTGACCCAACTGGGCAATCGCTACGAGTTCAATACGCTGTTCCCCGCGCTGGTCGACAGCGCGCAACAACGCTCCGCCCCGCTGTCGCTGGTGTTGCTGGACATCGACTTTTTCAAACGGATCAACGATGAGTTCGGCCATGCCTGCGGGGACGCCTACCTCAGCGCATTCGCCGCACGCATGCGCCATGTGTTCCGCCGCGACAGCGATACCTTGCTGCGCCTGGGCGGCGAGGAGTTCGGCGTGCTGATGCCAAATACCGCACTGGAACAAGCGCGTCGCCTGGCCGAGAGCTTTATCGCCGACCTCGCCGCGCACCCCCTCGAAGTTCCGGGTAGCAGCCTTTCGGTCAGCGCCAGCATCGGCGTCGGCTGCTTCGACCCCAAGCGCGACGCGAGCCCGGAAGCGCTGTTCAAACGCGTCGACGATGCCCTCTACCAAGCGAAGAAAACCGGACGCAACCGCCTGGTGCTGGCGAGCGATTAGGCATCAGAATGCAGAGTAGGTTGGGTTAGCGGCGACCCACGCCAGCTATCGTCGACACCATAGATAAACGCCGCGTAACCCAACAAAACGTCGTTCCAGCGGGATGTAGGGGCGAGACGAGCGATACCCATGCTGCCGAGCGGTATGCACAATGCCCGATCACCCACGACATCGCACAGAGACCTTGTTGGGTTACGCGGCGACCGACGACGATGTCGCTGCTTGAACCATGATAGCCGCCGCTAACCCAACCTACGGACTGACGCTTTACCCACCAACCGCGATGGTGGATGGATAAAGCGTCATCCACACAGCGTCCGTATCCCGGATGAAATCCGGGGAGCCCCACCGCCGCTCGCGATGCGCTCTGCGCTGCCGATCAAAGACGGAAGTTGCCCATCTGCTTGGCCAGGTCGTCGGCCAGGCCGCGCAGGGTCTGGCAATCTTCGCGGCAGTTGCGCGCCTCATCGGCGGTGGCGTGGGCCAGGTCGGCGATGCCCTGCACGTTGCGGTTGATTTCCTCGGTCACCGAACTCTGCTCCTCGGTCGCCGCCGCCACCTGGGTGTTCATGTCGCTGATCCGTTCCACCTGCTCGGTGATCGCGCTCAACGACTGCCCAGTGCGCTGGCTGGCCTCGACACCGGTGCCGGTCGCGGCCTGGCCGGCGTGCATGGAGCTGACCGCGGTTTCCGCGCCCTGCTTCAAGCCGGCGATCATTTGTTGAATCTCATCGGTGGAGGCCTGGGTGCGGCTGGCCAGGGTGCGCACCTCGTCGGCGACCACGGCGAAACCGCGGCCCATTTCCCCGGCCCGCGCCGCTTCGATGGCGGCGTTGAGCGCCAGCAGGTTGGTCTGCTCGGAGATGCCGCGGATCACCGCCAGCACCTGGTCGATGGAGCCCACCTGATGCGCCAATTGGCTGACCGCCTCCGCCGCGCCGCCGATGTCGGTGGACATTTTTTCGATGTGGGTGATCGATTGGCCGACCACCTGACGCGCCTGCTGGGCTTCGTCGCGGGCGCTGCGCGAGGCCTGCGCGGCGTTGTTGGCGTTGCGCGCGATCTCCTGCACGGTCAGGCCCATCTCATGCACCGCGGTGGCCACCATGTCGGTCATTTCCTGCTGTTGGCCCGAACGCCCGGCGGTGTTCTCCACCACCTGAGCGACCTGCTTGACCGCATTGCGCAGGCGTTCGCTAGTCGCCAGAACATCGCCGATCAAGCTGCGCTGCCCACCGATAAAGGCATTGAAGCCTCGCGCCAGATCGCCCAACTCGTCGGCCCGCGACTCGTCCAGACGGCGCGTCAGGTCGCCGCCACCGCCGCCGATCTCCACCAGGGCCTTGGTCACCTGACGAATCGGCCGCACCAGGCCACGCGCCAACAACACCACCAAACCGAGGAACAGCAACGCCACGGCCACGCCGATCAGGGTGGTCATCAACAGGGCTTGACGCGCCTCGCCGTAGATTTCCGCCTCCGGCACCTCGCTGACCAACAGCCAGCCCAAGGCCGGCAGCGGTTGCGACAAGGCCAGAAAATTTTCGCCGTCGCGGCTGAAGCGTTGCACCGCGGCAGCGTCCTTGAGCAACTCGCGGGCGGCCTGATCGCCGACCAGCTCACGCAGCTCGCGCTGATCGTTGAGCGCCGAATCGGGGTGCACCTTGATCCGGCCATCGGCGCTGACCAGGTAGATCCGCCCCTGCTCGCCAAAGCGGAAATTGCTGATCAGTTCGGACATGCCGCTCAGGCTGAAGCCCAGCCCCGCGACGCCAAGCACCTTGCCGCCGGCGGACAGCCGCTGATTGATGAACAGCGTCGGCGTGCGGGTGGTGGCGTCGATATCGATATCCAACGAGCGCTGCTTGCCGCTGTCGAGAAAACCATAGAACCAGGCATTGTCCGCCGGGCCGCGAGTCAGGGTGCGATCCAGGCCCTTGCCGGTGAAGTAATTGCCGCTGTCGGCCGCCACGATAAAGGTCGTCAGCGCCTTCTGCTGACTCTGCACGCTGGCCAGATAGCGCACGAACGCGGGCTGCTGCGCGGCGTCTTCGCCTTGCGCCAGCCAATCGAGCACCAGGGTGTTTTCCGCGATGCCGCGGGCGGCGGTCAGCGGCTCGGCCAGCACCCGCTCCAGGTCGTTGCGAATCGCCAGAATGCTGGCCGGCAAGGCTTCCTGCAGCAGATAGCGATCGGTCAGGCGGTTGACCACCGCCGAATAGATGGCCACCACGATCAGGATACTGGCGAGCAACGCCGCCCCCATGCTGAGTATCAGCTGCCACTGAATGCTACGTTTCCACAAGCGCATGGGGGACCACCTTTGTAGAGTAATCAGGCAAATTATTGGACACAGAATTGTATACAAATTGCAAGATTCATTGCTTTTGAACGATCGGCACTCCATTGCGGATATTGAGAAGAAGCATAGCCGTCGGCCGGCTTACGTGAGCCGGGGCGACCGGAGGCACATGGCGGCGCCGGGAGTACGCACCCTTGCGCGGCTTTTCCGCCCTGGCCAGCGGAGCGCATTATTTGTAGACTGCGCCGGCACTGGCGATAGGCCAGCCGCGCATCGAATCCGGTTCCCACCCGGCCCCCAAGGATTATCTGGTCATGGATGCACCAAACCACCCCACGTCGACACTCGGCGTCTCGCCCGCCCATGTGCAAGCCAGCACCGGTCGCTGCGCGATTACCACTCCAGCTCAAGCCCCTGCCAACGAGAACAACATTATGAGAACAGCAATCCGTGCCCTCAGCCTGCTCGGTCTATTGGGCCTGCTCAGCGGCTGCGCCACCGAACAGTCGCGCACCCTGGAAGTGCCTCAGGTGGCCTCCGCCCAAAGTCACTATCAAGGGCCGCGCAACCCGATCGCGGTGGGTAAGTTCGATAACCGCTCCAGCTATATGCGCGGGCTGTTTTCCGATGGCGTCGACCGCCTCGGCGGCCAGGCGAAAACTCTGCTGATCACCCACCTGCAACAATCCAACCGCTTCAACGTGCTGGATCGCGACAACCTGGCGGAGATCCAGCAGGAAAGCCAGATCGCGCAAAAAGCCCAGCAATTGCGCGGCGCCGACTTCGTGGTGACCGGCGATGTCACCGAGTTCGGCCGCAAGGTGGTCGGCGACCATCAGCTGTTCGGCATCCTCGGCCGCGGCAAAGAGCAAATCGCCTATGCCAAGGTCAGCCTCAATATCGTCGATGTGCGCACGTCCGAAGTGGTGTACTCGGCCCAAGGCGCGGGCGAGTACAGCCTCTCCAACCGCGAAGTGATCGGCTTCGGCGGCACCGCCAGCTACGACTCGACGCTGAACGGCAAGGTCCTCGACCTGGCCATCCGCGAAGCGGTGAACAACCTGGTAAGCGGCGTCGACAGCGGTGCCTGGCACCCCGCGAAATGAGCAGCGAAGGAAAAATCCGGATGAATGCAGTTCGCTTGAAACCCAACGCGCTCTTACTGCTGGCCGCCGTGTTGCTCGGCGGTTGCGCCAACCAGCCGCGGTCGCTTTATCACTGGAGCGGCTACCAGGAACAGGTCTACGCCCATTTCACCGGTGAAAGCAGCGACCCGGCGCAACAGATCGCCGCCCTGGAGGCCAGCCTGCAAGAGGCCCGCAGCCGCGACCACACGCCCGCCCCCGGTTTCCATGCGCACCTGGGCATGCTCTACGCGCAAGTAGGCAAGGCCGATCAGGTGCGCCAGCAATTCGAAACCGAAAAAGCGCTGTTCCCGGAGTCCGCGCCCTACATGGACTTTCTTCTACGCAACGCCGCGAAATAACCCGAGACCGATCATCGATGATGCCTTTCCCAACCCTTTCCAAGCTGTTCGCGCTGCTGCTCGCCGGCTTGCTCGCCGGTTGCGTCGCACCGCCCCCGGCGTATGACTACAGCGCCTTTCGGCAGAGCAACCCGACCTCGATCGTGGTGCTGCCGCCGGTCAACACCTCGCCGGACGTCAAGGCGACTTACAGCATGCTCGCGCAGGTGACGCACCCACTCGCCGAGGCGGGCTACTACGTGCTGCCGGTCGCCCTGGTCGACGAAACCTTCAAACAGAACGGCCTGATCAACCCCGAAGACATGCACCAGGCGCCACCGGCCAAACTGCACGAAATCTTCGGCGCGGACGCCGCGCTCTATATCGAGGTCAGCCAATACGGCAGCAGCTACAAGGTGCTCGTCAGCGAAGTCGCGGTGGCCGCCAATGCCAAACTCGTCGACCTGCGCAGCGGCCAATTGCTCTGGGAAGGCAGCGCCTTCGCCAGCACCGCGGAGAACCAGAACAACTCCGGCGGCGGCCTGATCGGCATGCTGATCACCGCGGCGGTCAACCAGATCATCAACACCCTCAGCGAGCGCGGCCATCAGGTCGCCGGCATCACCAGCCAGCGCCTGCTCAGCCCGCGCACCAATGGCATCCTGCCCGGCCCGCGCTCGCCGCAATACCCGCAGAACCAACTGGCGGCGCAGTAGGGCCTCATGGAACCGGACTGCGGAAAAACTCGCGGCCAAAGCCCCTCCCACAGTCGCCACGATCCGTGGGAGGGGCTTTAGCCGCGATAGGCTGCAACCAATTACAAACTACTTAGCACAGCGCGACCGGCCTCTTCGGTGGCCCTGGCCTGTTCGCGTTTGCCCCAGCCCGTAGATCCCGGATGCAATCCGGGAAAAAGAAAAGTCTGTGCAGCGACGACCGCTCCCGGATTGCATCGGGGCTACCAGAGCGGCGTCAGGCGGACATGCCGAAGGTTTGTCCGCCATCCGCGCGACCAACAGATCCTATCCGGGCTTCGCTCAGTCGCCCGCGCCGAGTTTTTCGGCGTAGTTTTGCCAGGTGCTGGCGTGGGGCGTTGCGGCATCGTCCCAGCGGGAGCGCGCGCGCACTATCTGTTTGGCCTCCGTTTCGTTGGCCGCCAATTCGAGCACTTCGTCCGGCGCACGCTCGCCCACGCCGTCGAGTACCTGACGCTTACCGCCGCCGCTTTTGCTGCTGATCGATTGCGGCGCATCGGTGAAGAACAGGTCCGCGCGCGAGTTCAGCCAGCGCGGTGCCCCAAGCAGACTCGGCGGCACTTCGGCGACATTGCCGTAGACGGCTGTCCACAGCACCAGCGGGCTGGCACCGGCGACGTTGTAAACGTAATGCAGGCCGAGACCGGATAGCGTCGGGGCGAATGTCTCGATCACCTCACCGCCGAGGGTACGCGCGCTGACCAGGCTGTCGTCGCTGAATTCCACATCGATATGGGCCGCGGAAAAAGGTGCCACCTGCACGGTGCGGCTGCCGATTTGTGCCAATACGGGCGTGCCCAGGCCGTTGTACACCGAAACGCTGGTCTCCACTCCGGCGAGGCTGCCGAAGCCGAGCACCGCGCCAACGATAGCGCCGGCCACCAGCAGCCGCGCCAGGGTGGCTGGAAAGCCATCGGCGATCTGGAAGCGATCCCACCAACCAAGCTTGGTCTGCCGTTTACGCTCACGTCCAGGCAGCAATACGGCATAGCCTGACGGAATCCTCGAGGCCTCAGGCGCCATCTGCGGTGCCTGGTTTTCGCGCAATTGACGGGCCAGCGCCGCTTCGCTATGCAGCAGCTGCTCCAGCGTCGCCGAGCACAAGGCGGAGAGTTGCCCGGCGAGGCTGTTCACCCAGCCGTCGATGACCTGCATCCAGTCGTTGGCGTTGGCGTCGGTCGCCGCGGGCAGGTCGAACGCTTCCAGCGAGGCGGCCCAGGACTCGATGCCCAGGCGGTTGCAGAGTTCGCTGTCGAGTTGCAACTCGGTTTTCTGCCCATGGATGGCGTGCATCACGGCATGCAGTTCGTTGGCGGTTTTCAGCAGGCGCTTGAGCTCGCGGGCGCTGACCTTGCCATCGGCGGTAACCACCGCCATCACGTTGGCCAACAGGCCCTGGGCGTCGCGCAAGTCGGCCAGGCTGTGCTCGGCGTAATGGCGCACGCGAATCAGGCCGACCAGGTACTGATCCCAGCCATTGCCCAGCACCCGGGCGGTGGCCAGGTGCACGCAGCGGCACTGCCGATCGTGATCGAGAATGCGCGCACGCACAGCCTCGGCCTCCTCGCCGACCTGTTCGATCAGTCGCGCCAGCTCGCCCCGCGAGACGGCGTTGCCGCGGAACATGATGCTGCCGCCGGAAGCCTTGTAGACCTTGTCTCGTAGCGCCTCCAGCACCGACTTCTCTTCTTCGAGGGTGCGCAACTGGCTTAGATCCTGGCCCAGCGAAACAGGATAGAGCGCGGCCAACGCGCCCAGTAGATTCTCTGGCGCGGCATCGGCCCGATACAGCTCGTCAGCCTGGGCGGTATGCCGCGTCAGCTCGCGACCGAGATAGGCGCCCTGGTAGTCCGCGGCGTACTGCAGCATCTCGTAGCGGGCATCCAGCGCCTGCATCGACTGTTCCTGGGATACCTGCTGCAGTTCGGCGGTATCGAACAATGACTGGGTCAGTTGCAGGCGCACCGCCTCGGCATCCTGAAACAACAACCAGGCGCTGCGTGCGTCGTGAGCCGCTGGCAGGTAGACGCGCTTGGCGTTCTCTTCGCGGTCGCTATTGGCCGGGTGGGTCGACCACATTTGTGGCGGCTGGGCGAAACTGGCGCTGAACACGCGATGCCGATCCGGCGCCGCGGCATTGCTGGCCGGGACCTTGCCATAGGTCGGATCGTTGAGGATCTGCGTCATGCGCTCGATGATCCGGCTCTGCGCGCTGAACAAGTCCCGCACCGCGCGACCCTGGTGGTATTCGCCATTGGCAAACGACAGAGCGCGATCCCAGGCCTCATCGGCCGATTGCAGCTTGTGCAGGGCATGCACCAGTTCGTCGCTACCGGTCAGCGATACGGCTACTAGGTCAGCTTGGAACTCCATCTGCCGCGACAGCGCGCGCTGCGCCAGCACCACTAGACGAAACACTGTGTCGAGCAACGAGCGGATCGACCAGACGATCAGCGACAGCAGCCAGCCGATCCAGGCGATGCGTAGATCGATGCGCGAAAGCACTCGTAAAAATTTGTCCAAGGCGTCGCGTTTGGCAATCACATGGGCGGCGATCTGCTGGGCGATATACACCCAACAGCCAATCGCCATGGAGCGCTGGGCGAAGTGACCGAACTCGTGAGCCAGGACGGCCTTGAACTCGCTCAGAGTCAGCACGTTGACCAGCGACAGGCCGACCTCCAGGTTCTTGCGTGAGGGGAACAGCAGATTGAAGATCGACAGGTCATAGAACACCGCGGCATTCACCCGCGCCGACAGATAAACCCGATGCGGTCGCGGTGCTCCGACTTCATCGGCCAGTTGATTGAGAAAGGCGAACAGCTTGGGCTGCTCCTCCGGGAGAATCTGCACATGGTCGGGCGCGCCACCGCGGTTGACGAAAAACAGCGCCTTGAGCATGAAAACACAGAGAAAAGCGGCGCTGCCGCCTACCAGGAAATAGCCGATCGAGTTGTCGCCACCGAGCAACGCGGTATGAATAAGGCGCCAAGCTGTCCAGCCAAACCAGCCGACCAGAGCGAAATACAGCATGACAAACAACGCCAGGCTGGCAACGGCGAGCCAGGCTTGGTGTTTATAGGCAGAGGTGGGGCGGGTCAGTGTTGCGGGCACATTGCCGGGGTCGGCGGGGTAGAGATCATCCATTACCATTTCCTCGTCGTGAAACTGTGTTGGCATTTTTGTTTTTATTGGTACGTCGGACGATCCAATCCTGTCCATTCGTAACAGAAAGTGTCAGGCACTTTGCCATTACCGGTCTAGCGAAAGTTATATTGTCTGCACGCCCGCACAGAACGGCACCGAGAAAATACGCAGACTGCCGCAAAGGAATTGCCCAGACAGCGCCACCGGCTCGCACGAACCAGTGATCGAAAAATGCCATCACCCAGGAACCGGAACGCGCTCCGGTTCTCTACTGCATAGATCGGCCTGTATTTATTCCTTTGGAGAAATCGATCATGACTAAATCAATCACCCGGCCGCTGATTCTGTTTGCCTGCGCCTTGCTGCTGACGCCGCTGGTTGCGCCCGATACCCACCTGTTCGTCGACGCCGCCTATGCCAGGGGCAATGGTGGCGGCGGTGGAAATGGCGGTGGTGGCGGCGCAGGAGGTGGTGGCGGCGGTCATGGCGCTGGCAAAGACGGCGGAATGGGCGCAGGTCTGGGCAACGGCCATGGTGGCCAGAAGGGCCTGGCCGGCGCCAACGGCAAGGGGCTCGCCAACCGTAGCGACGGCCCCGGTAATGCCACCTCGGCAGCGGCCACATCCAAGGCAACCACTGATTTGGCCAAGGCCATGTCCGTGATGTCTACCACCGCTGCCTCTATCGCAGCGACCTTCAGCCTGCAAAGCGCATTTGATCGGCAAGCTGAGCGGGAAGCAGATGGCGCCGATGGAGCCGACGGATTAGCCGACACCACTGATGATCGACTGGCGCAATAAGCACCCACGCGGCCTGTGCTCTAACTCGCCATACAACGCAGGCCGCGCACTTACTCCGCTATTTGCATTCCGGCAACGGCATCGCATGGTCGGTGGTGATGTCCACCCGCGCACCCGGCGTCGCATCTACCAGCAAACCCAGCATGCCCAGGGAATTCCACGAGCTGACCGGCGGGCCGTCGTACACCAGTACGTTGGAGCCATCGTAGAGGCGCAACCGATTGATCCCGCCATACCAAGTGAACGAAACCGGTTGCGGCGTGGCCGTTCGCACCCAGTTCATCCCCGCCCCTATGCCAGTGGGTTGCGTGCAAAACTTGGCTTGCGCGGGTAACGCACAGGCGGCGATGAGCAGTAGGCTCGCGACGCGAAAACGCTTTCTCATTGTGACCTCCAAATCGAATGCATCAGTCAGTAGCAGCAGCCCCTAAAGGTATAGCTCATCCCCGCTCGACCGGCGGCCAATATGCCAGGTGCCTACCAACCCCACTCGCGGCTGGCGCCGGCACTCTAAGACACAGCGTCGATCTGCTGCAGAGTGCGTTCGATGGCCCGCGCATCGGTCGGGCGAACCAGACGCGCTACCTCCTTGCCCTGCCTGAGACAGATCAACGTCGGCCATAGCGTGACGCGAAACGAGCGACCCAGCGCCCGGCCCTTGCCATCTTCAATTTTGAGATGGTCTACAGCCGGATGCACGGCCAAAGCCTCTGCGATCAAGGGCTGGGCGGCGCGGCAGTGGCCGCACCAGGGCGCGCCGAACTCGATCAGGGTTGGCGCAGCGAGTGCCTCGACCTGCGCTCGGCTCGGTTCGTTTTGCATATAGCTGTTGTGCATGGTCATGCTGGGCTCCGGTGCTGGGGTTCGCATGCCATTTGATTGCGGCACAGGATATGGGGTTTCGCAAAAAAGACGCTTCTCGCCGCACGCTCTCAGCCAGCTAAGCACGAGAAATCTCTTCTACGCTAAAGCAAAAAACCAAGCGCGCGCGGAGACAACCATGAAGCCTGTATTGATCGTCGCGCTGCTGGCGTTAACCGGTTGGTTCAAGGCGTGGGCCGGCTCCAACTATCTGGTTGGCGTGGAGGCGTTGAATTATTACCCGCACTACAGCCATCAGGATGGCCGCTTCAACGGTTTCGCCCGCGAGGTACTGGATGCCTTCGCCCGGAGCAAGGGCTACAGCTTCGAGTATCGGCCCTTGCCGGTGGCGCGCCTGTACGAGTCCTTCTTCAGCGGTGCACTGGACTTCAAGTACCCGGACAACCCCGACTGGCAAGAGAACAGACGCCAAGGCAAGAACATCCGCTATTCCGACCCGGTGGCCAGCTATATCGACGGTGTGCTGGTGTTGCCGGCGCACAAGGGTAAAGGCATTGAGCGCCTCGCCACCCTCGGCACCGTGCGCGGCTTTACGCCCTGGGCCTATCTCGCCTTGATCGAACAAGGCAGGCTCAGGGTGAACGCGGTCACCAACTTCCAACAGTCATTGCAGCAAGGCATTCTCGGCAGGGTGGACGGTGTCTATATAAACGTCGACGTCGGCCGCCACCAATTGGAAAACGTGCTCAAGCGCCCTGGCGCCCTGGTGTTCGACGAGGCCTTGCCCCACGCCCAGGGCGCTTACAGATTATCCAGCCTGAAGCACACCACGCTGATCGAGGAGTTCAACGCATTCCTCAACCTCAACGCCGCCGAGGTGCGCACGCTCAAGGATAAATATGGGCTGCAATAGCCCCAGCGCCGCGTAGCGATATTCATCACTTTCTCCTTCCCCAACTGACCGTCAACCTCCACGGCCTGACATACAGCACCACCATCGACCCTTCATGGGACGGCAAGCGCTTCTACTTCAAGGCCGGCATGTACGTGATCGACAACGAAGGCCCGGAAACCGAAGGCGGCCGGGTCGAGATGTATTCGCTCGACCTGCAACACGCGCCATAAGGCTGCGCAACGCCTCAGATATGCGTCAGGCTCCGTCTGCCACCAACCTCTTCCCCCACTCCACCAGTGCGATCATCTCCCTGCATATCGAATCGGCGCTCGCACTCATGCGGGGCAATGTGGCATAGGAAAAGTACAAGCCCGACTCTTCATCGAGGCCCACGCCGGGGCCACCGGTGCGCAGCGGATTGAGGCCCGCACGCAGGATACGCGTGCGCAGCGCGGCGGGATCCTGAGCCGCCTGCGTATCCAGCGAGCCGATCAGCATGACCCTCTCGGTGGGCGCGTCATAGCGCAGCAGCACGGGATATTGTTCGTCGATCATCAACGAGTACTCATGGCTTGCCGGCAGCCCCTCGGTATCCAGCTGCATTCTCTTCATCACATCGGCGAACAGGTTTTTGATAAACAGGTCATTCATGATCGTTCCTTGCCGGCAGGTGCCGCGAGTATCGAGCGGTAGTCGAAGAAATGTTGTCGCTCACCGCTAACGGGAACCTTCCTTGAGCCGAGCCTGGTAGCTCTCGAAGGCGCGCTGGGCACTCTGGTAATCCGGCTGCTCGTTGTGATACCTGGCCCGATATTCCTCGTCTCGCTCGAAGTCGCGCAGGCTCAGTTCCTTAATCTGCTCACTGGCCGCAGCAGGGCGTGTCGAGGCAGTGCTCGCTGGGGTTACCGAGGGTGACTCAGCCCGCGACGACGGCTTGCGCCGCCCAGCACTCGAACCCTGCTGCGCGTCGAACGCCCGACGTGCGTCGTCATAGTTGGGCTCCTCCCCGTGGTAACTGGCACGGGCCTCTTCATCGCGATTGAAATCCTCGAGGGTACGCTGCGGAATCCTGGCTTCCATTTGGGTGCGTGGCGAAGCGCCTGACGACTGGTGAGGAACCTGAGGCCTGCTCTCCACCCGTGAACCCGCCCCCGTGCCCGGCTGCTGCGAAAGTCGTTGCATATACCGGGAGTACTCTTGCTCGGCCCTGCGCTCGCTCGGCCGCTCGTTGTAATAGTCGGCACGCGCTTTTTCTTCGCGCATGAAATGTTCCGGGGTCAACGGCCGCTGCGCCGAACCCGCAGGCGAGGGTTGCGCAAAGACCCGGCCGCCGCTCTGGGCCGGCCGGCCCTGGAACGGCTGCGGTCTCGCGGCCGGGGCTTCGGTTCGGTTTTGGGGTCGACCGGTCTGCTCCCGCCCCTGGGGCGCTTTGGCCCCCAGCGACGCCGTGAACTGCTCCAGGCGGGCATTACGGGTGCGGGAATCGCCAATCCCCATGATCGAATTCAACTGCCCGAGCAACTGCTGCATGTGCGCTGGAGGTAGTGTCGCGGCTTTCGCATCCAGTCGTTCGAGCGCCTTTATCGGCGCTTCCCAGTTCGACCGGGGAAGATGTTCGATCTGTTTAAGGATATTGCCCCGCAAAGCTTGGCTGGAAGGCTGCCGGACCTGGGCCGGCTCGACCTGGTTGGCCATCGGATGGACCCGGGCAGGATTGGTATTCGCCGGCGCGCGGGCAGGTGCCTGCCAGGCCTTGGTGTTCAAGACGTCGGCAATACGAGCACTACGTGACGACATAGCCCCATCGTTCAGCCGATGGCTGAACATCTCGCCGGCGGCCTTGAAGAAACGCCCGGGCGAAACGGACGAGCGGCCCTCACGCTGCACCTTGAACTCGCCATCGACAGACATTTGCACGCGATAACTCACGCCATCCACGTTCAGTTTTCCACTGCGTCCCAGTGCTTTGAAATCGACGGACGAATGCTTGAGCGCATCGACGCTGGAAAAAGAAAGTTGAGGGTCGTTTTTTATCATGATCAGCCACCTATCGACTCAACGAGCCGTGAACGGGCCCTGGTGATCGATGAGTGGCCGCGGCTGGTCAGGGGTTCCATTCGCCACGCGAAACGCACTGCAGGTTTACAGCGCCGGCGTCGCCTGCGGCTGGTCCGGACTCTGTTGCACCAGATCGGAGGCGACCGCTACCCGCTTGGGTTTGATCAGGCTGAAGTCGATCAAATTCTTCGGTTGCGCCGGGTTGCCGATCAGCAGCGGTCGCGGGCGGAAATCGGCACTGACCAGACTCTTCTGCGCGTCGTACTCGTCGAAGCGCAACCCCGCCAGATCGGCCCAGGTATGGATGAAGTGCGACGAGCTGTAAGGCCGTGACAGCATGGCGCTGAAGTCGCGCGAGCTATGCGTCTGCCAACGTGGCGAATTCCACAGGATAAACGGCACGGTATACATCGGGCTGGTCGGTGCGGCCTCGTTGCGCCCCAGCACCTCGGGCTTGGGCGCATCGAACACCGCCTCGCCGTGATCGGACAGATACAGCAGAAAGCCATTGGCGTCCCGCCCGCGCAGATCCTTGATCAGGCTGGCCACCACATGGTCGTTGTACAGCACCGCATTGTCGTAGCTGTTATAGGTCGGTAGCTGCGCGTCGGTGACGTTGGCCGGCACGCCGTTGCGGTCGGTGAAGCGCTCGAACTCCGGCGGATAACGATATTGATAGCTCATGTGGGTACCCAGCAGGTGCACCACGATGAACTTGCGCGGCACCGCGTCGGCCAACACCTCGGCAAAAGGCGCCAGCACGTCGCCATCGTACTGGCGGGCGTTCTGCTCGCGGTTGTTATTCAGGTAGTACTGCTCGTCGGCCTGCTCGGAAAAGGTCGTGAGCATGGTGTTGCGCTTGGTCATGGTCTGCTGGTTGGTGATCCAGTAGGTCCGGTAACCCGCCTGCTTCATCAGATTGATCAGCGAGGGCGTGGTGAGAAAGCGGTCCGGGTGTTCCTGGTCGGCGAAGGTCAGTACCTGTTGCAGCGCCTCTATGGTGTAGGGACGCGGCGTGACGACCGAGTCGAATACCTGCAACTGATCGCGCAGTTGGTCCAGCTCCGGGGTGGTCTGGCGCGGGTAGCCGTACAGGCTCATGCGCTGGCGATTGGTCGACTCGCCGATCACCAGCACCAGAGTGGCCGGCTGCCCGGCCTGGGCATCGCGCAAATTGCCCAACGGCGGGATGCTGGCATTTTCCGCCAGCAGGGCCTGCATATTGCTCAGCTGTTGGCGGTAGTTCTTGTAGCCCACCAACAATTGCCAAGGCGTGGCCGCCTCGATGCGCTGGGCGAAGTCATCGAGGCCCGCCTGCCACGTATCGTTCTTGCTGAACTGGCGCAGCGCCGGATACCCCAGCGACACGAACAACGCCAGCGCCGCCGCCAGCAACCCTGCGGGCCGCGTCAGATACAGCGGACGCACCTTGCGCCACAACAGCCAACCACCCAGGCCGTAGGCAAAGAAGGCCAGCGGCATCCACCAGGCGAAGTACTGCACCAGATACTCGCTGCTCTCCGCCAGATTCGACTCGAACATGATGAAAATCACGCTCTGCGAGAATTCCTGGCCGTACACCAGAAAATAGCCGAAGGCGCTCAAGGAGCACAGCCACAAGGGTATGCCGATGATCGCCGCCAACTGCCGAGCGCGCGCCGGGAACAGCAACAAGGGCACCAGCCACAGCGCGCTGGCCAGAAACGCCTGACGAAAGCCGGAAAAACCGGCGGTGCCGGTCAACTGGATAAGTAATTGGGTGACGCCGGAGAAATACCAGAAAAACAAAAACGCCCAACCCAAACCGGCCCAATCGAAGCCCTTGCGCTGAAGGTTTAGCCCTAATGCCGACATGGCGACCTCATGACAACTGAATGACCGCCTCGTTATGCCAGCCAGGATGTGAAAATTTCGTCATGGCAAATTAATGGCTATGTCCCCGTTACCAGTTAGGTGTTGCATGCAATGGGTAGGTTGGCGCTGAGCGTAGCGAAGCCCAACAGGTATCGGCATGCCTCGTTGGGCTTCGTCGCGGCGCGACTCAACGGAGCGCCGCCCGAGCCAACCTACGGCTTATCGGCGTGCAACACGCTATTAGGAGATAGCCAACCCGGGGTCGCCTTTGCATGAATGCGCTTGGCCTGACTAGGCTGGATGTCCTCTCCTTTGCTAGCCTTCATCGAGTCCCGCCCCCAGTGAGCCCCTCTTGTCAGTGAATAAATCCCTGCTTTGCTCCAGCCTCCCCTGCTCGGCGATCGAAGAAACGCCAACGGACGTTGGATGTGCACGCGCCGCTACAGAGCGCTCGATGTGCTGACGCGCCCCATAACGCCTTGCCACTGGCAAATCCGCTGCTGCGCGCTGCTTTTGTACACGCTGCTGGCAGGCCAGGTCTGGGCCGCCGAGAGCCCGCCGAGCTACCGCGTCGGCGTGGAGGACGTCGATTACTACCCGATCTTTTCCGCCGCGCCGCCGGACTATCTTTATCGCGGCTATGCGCGCGACCTGCTCGACTTATTCGCCAGCCACGAACGCATCCACCTCACTTACGTGCCGCTGCCGGTACGCCGCCTCAGCCATGAATTCCGCGCCGGCCGGCTCGACCTGATCTTTCCCGACAACCCGCGCTGGGAGGTGGCGGAAAAGGCTCAGTTGACCATTGCCTATTCCAAGCCGCTGCTGGTGTTCCAGGACGCCATGCTGGTACTGCCGCAACGACTCGGCGAGCCGCTGCAGAACTACCGCACCCTCGGTTTCATCCGCGGCTTCACGCCCTGGAAGTTCCAGGATCAGGTCACGGCCGGGCTGGTGCAGATCAAAAACTCGCCGAACCCGCAGGGGCTGATCCACATGACCCTGTCCGGCTATATCGACGCCGCCAACATGGCGCAACAGGTGGCGCACTACCACCTGAAGCAAAAAGGGCAGCCCAACAGCCTGGTGATCGAGCCGCGCCTGTTACCTCTGCAGGACAGCCACTACTACCTGTCGAGCATTCAGCACCCGCAACTGATCCACCGCTTCGATGCCTTTCTGGTCCGGGAACGCAAAGCGGTTCGTGCGCTCAAGGTCAAGTATGGGCTGGAGTGATGGGCGGCCCGTGTAATAGCCGATTAGCGCTTAAGTAAGCGCCATTGGGATTTGTTCCCTTTCAACACTCGCGCGGGGCTATCGCCAGCAAGCTGGCTCCTACAGCCACCGCAGCAACCTATAGGAACCCGCTCGCTTCGAGCCTCACTTCAAATCAACCCCAATCACCAGCGGATCATGATCGGACGCCCGATACGGCTCGGCGCTGTATAACAAGGAGCGCTGGCGCTCGCTCTTGAATTCCAGGTTGTAATCCAGCACCCGTGGCTCGTCGGCGTTGATATGCCATTCCACCGCGCCTCGCACCTGCTGGGTCATGCTCGGGCTGGCCAAGGCGTGATCGAGATAACCCGACTGCCCGGAGAAGACATAGGAATAGCCGTTGCCCTTACCGGCATAGCGGGCGACCAGATCGATATAGCCCGCCGCGCGGATCAGGTCGATAGGGTCTTCCTGTGCGTAAGCGTTCAGGTCGCCGATGATCAGCACATCGGGGTCTTTCGAGCGGGTCGGGTCCTTGGCCAGCCAATCCACCAGCGCCTGGGCCGCGAGTGCCCGGGTCAGATTGCAGTTCCCCTGGCCGTCGCCGGTGTCCGGATCGGCGGCGCCGCAGCTCGACCCTTTGGATTTGAGGTGGTTCACCGCCACGGTAAACCGCTCGCCGCCCTGGCGTTTGCGAAAGGTTTGCGCCAGCGCCGGACGATTCTTGCTGTCGTCGAAGCGCGGGTCGACACCACTGTCCAGGATCGCCGCGGCTTTGTGCGGCAACACGCGGTCGCGGCGATAGATCAGGCCAACGGCGATCTCATCGCTGCCCAGACGCTCCACTCCAGGATTTATAAAGTTGAAGCGCTGGCCCCGCGGCAACGCGGCATTCAATCCGGTCACCAGATCGACGATGGCACTCTGCTCGTCGTAGCCATCGTTCTCCATTTCCATCAAGCCGACCACATCGGCATTCGCCGCCAGAATCGCCGCAATCAGCTTGGCTCGTTGGCGCTGGAACTCCTCAAGGCTGCCCGCCCCGCGCGAGGTGGGGAAACCGCCGCCCTGGCCGTCGCCGTTGAAGTAATTGAGCACGTTGAAACTGGCGACGCGCATCTCTCCGCCAAGGCTCGGCGGCTGGTCAGGACGAGGGTTGGCGGCGATGAAGGTCGGCGTCTGCGACGGCTGCAGGCGATACTGGCCGGCGGAATAATCCAGCAGACCGCTGATGCCGGTGACCCGATCACCCACGCGCAGACTATTGAAAGCACTGAGTTCGGGTGCCGGATAGCGAATCGGATCGGAGTTCTGCCCGCTGCGCCCGTCGTCGAGGACGATTCGGTTGAGATCGTTCGCCGCCTGCATGGCACGCGCCTCATCGCCCGGCTCCACCACGTTGGTGGGGATCATCAAGCGCCCGCCGGAGGACAGCACGACCTCGCCATAGCGACCGAGGTTGTACACCTCGCTCACCGTCAGCTCCTGCGGCAGGAACACGCGCATGCCCTCGTAGCGTTCCAGGTAATCGGCGCCGGGCAGCGGCAGCGCAACGAGCGTCATGCCCGGTAGCGGTTGATCGCTAGCCAACACACTTACCTGCAGCGTGCCGGCCAATTCGGTCAGGCCATTGAACTCGCGCACCTCACCACTTACCTGCACCCGATCGCCGACCCGCACGTCCGGGCCGTTACCGCCGTCGTAAACGAACAGCCCCTCGGAGGTCAGCGGATTGCCATCGGCATCCTGCTCTTCTTCCTGAAGGTAAAAGCCGCGCAATGCGTCAGTGCCTTGGAAGTCACCGACCACCACCGCCTCGACGACAACGCGCTGCCCAACCAGCGGGCTGCTGGCGGTGGCGCCCTGGATTTCATGAATCGCCTTGCGCCCGGCGCCGTTGCCCGGCGGCTCGCTGCCATGCTGGCCGAGGTGGCTGAAGGTATCCCGCGGATAGGCCTGCCACTCCAATGCCGGGTCGAAGGCATCGTCAGGCACGACGTCGCCCCCTTCCACCTTGCGCACCAGGGTGCGGTCGAGGGTCTGGTTATCACCGCTGCCCCAGGCCTGGCCCGGGTCTACGCCTACCTGACCGAAACTATCGAGCACCTGCCCCGCAGCATCGCACAGCACCAACGCATCGTCGCCATTGAACCAGCCGCCCCCGACACGCTGATCCGCCAGGGCCAACAGAGCCGGCTCGGCTGTCGCGTTGGCCAAGACGAAAACGTCTCCGGCAGCGATCTGACCATTCAGGGGAATACTCAACCCAACCGTGGTCGCACCGTTGAAATACAGCTCGAGGCGGTAACCAGCGAGACTCACCGGCTCAGTCGAGCCGTTGTAGAACTCCACCGCTTTGTTATTGCCGCTGCCTTCCAGGTACTCGGAAATCAGCAAATCGGCCTGTGCCGATCCGGCCACAAGCGCGACCGCAATGAATATCGATGATGCAGCCAGACGGCTCCGGCCCGGTATAGGATTTTCCATGGAGTGCTCCTGTCGAAGCCGGCTGCTTATTGTCCGGCGGCAATGTCCTAAAAACTTGCGTAACGGGACATAGACTCGCACCGCGAGCAATCTGCTCTGCAAAGTCATGGAGATCGCGGTAGTGCCTGCACGTCGATAGCCTGAGCACCGGTGTAACCCGCTCAGTTGACAGAACGGTTACCACTGCCGGAAAACACGCCAAACTGCGACATGCGGTATGTGGGAAGGGAAAAGGGGGCGACGGAAAAAGCGGGGGATAGGGGACAGCCGCTGAGCCCCCACAACGCTCTCTTTCGGATCAAGTGGATCGCTTGAAGGAGCCTGCATGAGTCGGGCAGTTTGGCAGTCGCCAAACAGGGGACTTTAATGGTCGGAGTCTGAGTGATCCCCACAAAAGCCTTGCCGGCATGAGCGGCCCAAACCGGTCAGTGTTAATCGACGGCCTTGCAGCGAAGCGAACGATTTATGCACCTTGTTTATGCACGTTGCAGTAATGAGCTTTGCCTTTTGAGATATAAGAGTGTTCCTACGAGTATCATTGTGGCTATTGTGTAACCACCGATTATGACTATAGCGGTGGACTTGAAAGCCGTTAGAAAATCAACCTTTTCTGCGTACATTATGAAATACAACGCACCAAAGCTTCCTCCGGAAATTACGCATAGAGCAAGCGCTGCAGCATAGCCGAGTAAAATAAATAACTGCCCCTTTAGGTTGTTACTTTTGGACAAAACGATCACGATAAAAAATAGCCATGATATACACGCTGCACTTGAGAACATTCCAAGATTAAGCGCCCAGTAGTGGAGCTCTCTTGCTCCAACTGGAGATGTGTAAATGGCCAACAACGTAGTAAATGCAGCAATACCGCCAGTGACAACAAGATTAGCTGAACGCATATTTTCCTCTAGAACACAATATCTGGTTAAGGGCAGGCTTTAGCCCGAGTCAGTGAGCGAAGCGACAGGGAGATACATCCGTGGTTTTCTAGGCATGGCAAGCTCCTTTGCCAATCTCTTCAACAACCAGCTTAGCTGATCAAAGTTTATTCACTCCGCCCCCCATTAGCCCACCCAATACGCCTCAATACATCGCCCATCACCGCAAGGTAGAACTGATAGTCTTCATCCTGAAAAAAGCAGGCCTTTCGATTGTTGCCGCGCTGCACCACGTGCGCCGGTACGCCCAGGAAATACATCCGTTGTTTTCTAGGCAAGGCAAGCTCCTTTACCAATCTCTTCAACAGCCGCTTAGCTGAACAAAAGTTATTCACTCCGCCCCTTTAGTTCCGACTAATTTAGACCTTTAGTTTTTTCACCAACTAAACCTTAAGTGAAATTATATAATTAGAGCCCAGCTCATTCTTCAAGCACTCCAGCAAACGCTCACCCTCCCGCCTAAAACTTTGCTCTTGCTCTTCACTCTGAAATCCAGAATTCGTTGGGCAATCAAGGTCCAATGTTTCATCGTAGAGAGCAGCCCACCTCAAAAGACGCAACTTAAGTTCCGTTGAGATAGGAAGGTCGTCAGGATTCACATCCCCGTACTCGTCAGGAGACGTATTCCAAAGAGGATAACACTGATAATCCGCCATCAATCTCAAAGTCTTCACTTTATACTTCCCCTTGGATTTGCCCCAACGATAAAGCCGTTACTCCCAACAGTCACCGCAATCCGGTGCGGTTGGCCGTTGATTGTCAGTTCATAAATGGGACGCCCTAGCCCACAGATCAATGGGGTCGATCAATGGGGTCAGCGATCAATGGGGTCAGTGTCATTGATTTCTATCCTCTCGATACTTCGCAGACTTCCTGTCCCCTCCGCGCCCCAGCGGCACTGGCCGGCGCCTGGCCTTGGCTGCAATTTGAAACTTGAATCGATCATCGCCCAACGCCCACGCTTTGTTCGTGGCATCCCGGATCGCTGCCAATTCTCGCTCCGGCATCCTCCCCCGGAATAACGACCGATACGCGCTCAGCCGTTCCTCTAGCGTTTTACCCAATTGAGAATAGAGGAAGTGTGGCGTAAGCAACTGGATCGACTTGCCCAAAGCATTCGATTGGTAACTGGACCAAGGGTATTCCGAGGCATGGGACACCATGCCGGCACGCACGGGATTCAGTTCGATATAGCGATAAACCGTCAATACATAGTTGTCGGCATCGACTAGCGTCGATTTATATCGTCCCTCCCACAACGTGCCCGTGCGGCCATAGGTGAAGTTGAAGTACTGAACGTATTTGCGGCCTTGGGCCTGCATCAGCCGACTGACGCCTTGCTCATCACTGGGTGTCACCAGCAAATGCACATGGTTGGTCATAAGCACAAAGGCATGAATGACGACCTGATATTTGCTTGCCGCCTCTTTGAGAAATGACAGATAGGCTTTGTAATCAGCCTCCTGGTAAAAGCAGGCTTGCCGGTTATTGCCGCGCTGAATCACATGCTGGGCACAACCGGGAAAGTAGAGGCGGGGCAAGCGAGCCATGCAGCGCTCTCCTAATTGACTAAGGAGAAAGCTTGGCCTGCTTGGAAGGGAAAATCAATGACTCTGACCCCATTGATCCTGACCCCATTGATCCCTGACCCCATTGACCCCTAATTATATGATATTTATAGAGAAATTTCTTAAGTTGATGACATTGCATTCAAACCTGCCCCTTTACGCTTGATGTAGTATAGTAAATATTACGGCCGCAGTGCGGTATTTGATTCAACGATGAACGGAAAAGCATCAGAAAAATCTTGAAGCTGCAATTGTTGAATAGCTGGCAGGTATGGAAACTTTTTCATCAGCAGCGGCTTATCCCGCTCAATGCGACTGTCATAGAGAAAATGACACTGTCCTCTCGCAAGGCTACGACTAAGGCAGCTCGATCTAAAGTCACCAATATAGAAAGCTTTGCCGGCCTCGATGCTAAAAGGTACGGAAAATTCTCTTTTGCTCCACATTTGTGATCCACCGCTTTGCAGACGCATGTAATAGATTTCGTAATCTCCAGGTTTTAATGCCAAAGCGAACAATGAACCAACGCCTCGCCCTCCTTCCTCGATATCAAATGGAGTGCTTCCAGTCGGCTCCTGCTTCATGCGAATCAACGCCCAATCTTTAGCCCCCTTCATCCGCAAATGCAAACGCTGTTCATTAGGGCGAAACTGACTTTCTTGAGATACCCCGATCACACCGACCACATAGCTCGTATCAGCGCCTCCCGAGGGACGCAACCCCGGCGTTGCCTTGCTTGTCGCAAGGTTATAGCAACCCGACATCGCTAATGTGCTGCAGAAGAGCAACGACAATTTGAAAAAACTCTTCGCGAATTTTATTTTCATTTTTAACGAATCCTCTTCATAACTGCAGATTTAATATCCATCGCCGACAACGAGGAAGTCTTTCCGATCAGATGATCTACTGCCTGTGTCTGTTTGTCAGAAACACAGATACCTTCACTTGGCGCAGGCACAGTACATTGCCCGGCCGCCAGGAAACCACAATCCATAACACCGTACAGCGCCTCAGGCCGAAGCACTACAGGACAACCGTATATGAGCTCTCCAAGGTAATTGATTGCACCTATCTCAATATTGAAAGTAAGCGGCTCTGAAAATGCTCCCATTACACCCTGCCGCGCACCGAGTTTATAGACTTCGTATTCACCTGGCGGAAGCCAGACGGCATACTCACCCTTAACCCCCCAACCATAAGACTTGCCACTTTCTACCTCCCTGAATTCAAGCCAGGTACCGTATGGCCCACCCCCAACCAACGAACCAACTGCCAGCCCCGCATTTCCGGCGTTATACACTCGTGAGCCCAAGGCAATCTCAGGAGGAACAGACGCACAGCTAGCGATAACGGCCATAGATAGACCTAGCACACAACGTAAAAACATATATCTCACCTGTCGCACCTTATGCATTTAGAAAGCACACACATTGTTAAAGGGTGAATATAACTTGAGCAATATTAATCTGGCAATTAAATAGGGCATA
The DNA here is from genome assembly GCF_946885885.1 of uncultured Pseudomonas sp. The sequence goes on along the minus strand of NZ_CAMPHN010000023.1, from coordinate 25 downwards.
TAGAATAATCTGTCGCCATGAAAAC
>NZ_CAMPHN010000022.1 GCF_946885885.1 uncultured Pseudomonas sp. | reverse complement strand
AGTTGGCCGATGCCGACGAGCCGGAGTTACTGACCTACCTGATCAATCAGCGGCCGCACTGAGGCGAGCCGTAGGCTTTTTGCCACCCTGGATGTCCGGGCTATTCGCTTGCCGCGCCCTGCCGGGTGGAAACCGCAGGGCGCAGGCCGGCGGTTTTCAGGCCGGCTCTGGCGTCCGCTTCACTTGCAGCGCCTGCTGCAGCTGCGCCACCAAGGCATCGACCTTGTTCAGGGCCTGAGCCACCGACTCGGCCAGCAGCTCCCCACCTACTTCCTGACCCTCGATCGCAATCTGGTGCACCTGGGTAATGCCGATAAAGCCGAGGGCGGTGATCAGGTTCGGTTCCAGATGGTTCATATGGGCCATCTCGCCACCGACGTCGAAGCCGATACCGCCTCTGGCCGTGAGGATGACGGCATGCCGTGGCCGGTCGGCCAGCTTTGGCACATAAGGATCGAGCGGATTGCTCTCATCGATGTCCACGGTTCTGCCGGGGCGCACGACCTGGTCGATCCACGCCTTGAGCGCGGCCGGCATGCCGAAGTTATAAAGCGGCGTGCCGATCACCAGCACGTCCGCCGCAATCAACTCATCGACCAGCAGGTCGCTCTCCGCCAGCGTTTCCCGCATCCACGGCTCGCGCTGCTGCTCCGGAGTAAAGGAGGAGGCGATCCAGTCATGGCTGATAAAGGACGGCGGGTTCTGACCGATGTCACGGTAAGTAAGGCTGTCCTGCGCTCGGCGGGCCAGCCATTGGCTGACAAAGCGCTGGCTGAGGTTGCGACTGTGCGAGCCGTGTTGATCCTTGCCGGCGAGGCCGGGGCGAGCGCTGGCATCCAGGTGCAGGATGTGGGGCATGTCGAGTCTCCTATCTGAAGTTGAATTCATCTGTTATTCGCAGCAGACTCAGGCTAGGTTCAGTGCTTAAGCGCGACAACCGACGATTATTTTCCGATACGAGTGAGAGAAATTCATCTATGGCGCAGCGCTGGTTACCTTCGCTTTCTGCCCTGCGGGCCTTTGAGGCGGCCGCTCGCCACGAGAGCGCCAAGCAGGCCGCAGAAGAACTCTCGGTTACTGCGACGGCGATCAGTCACCAGATCCGTGCGCTGGAAGAGTCGCTCGGTGTCGCGCTGTTTCTACGCAAGCCGCGCCAGCTCGAATTGACCGCCCAGGGGCGCGAGCTGCAGCAGGTGCTGGAAAGCGCCTTCGACAGCATCAGCGCAACGGCGGTGCGTCTCAGCGCGCTGCCCTGTCGCCAGGCCATTACGCTCAGCACCACGCCTGCTGTGGCGGTGCGTTGGCTGCTGTCCTGGGTATGCCTGCTGCGCGATGCCCATCCCGATATCGACCTGCGTATCCACGCCTCCCATGAGCCGGTCGCCCTGGATGGCGTCACCGCGGATATCGCCATTCGTTATGGCGACGGTCGCTGGCCGGGGCTGGTGGCCGAGAAGCTGTTCGACAACACCTTTATCCCGGCTTGCAGCCCGCATCTCGGCTTGCAGGATGCGGCCGAATTGGCAAAGCATTCGCTGATCCACTTTCGCAATCAGGCCGCCGTTTCTTCGCCCATCGATTGGGCCGCGTGGCAGAAGCAGGCCAAGGTGCCGGGGCTGGATGTCAGCGCCGGGCTGGTGTTCTCCGACGAGACCCACGCCGTCTCGGCCGCCATCGGCGCGCAGGGCGTGGCGCTGATGAGCCGTCAACTGATCGAGGATGAACTGCGCGAAGGGCGTCTGGTACAGCCCTTCGGCCCGGAACTGGAAGGCAAACCCTTCTTCCTGGTGTACCCGGAAAACCGCAAGAACGACCCGACCATACAGGCGGTGCGGGATTGGGTGATGGCGGTGCCGGGAGGGCTTTGTACGTTGTAGGCTGGGCGATATAGCGCCCCCTCGGCGGGGCTTGGGCAGGCTTGGTGCTGCACCCGCTAGCCATCCGCGCCAAGATTTACCGGTGGATAAGCGAGAGGTTTTGTCATGGATCAGCAGAAAATTGAGGATGAAGCCCTGCGCCTTCCCAAGGAGGAGCGGGCACAGCTGATCCAGCGCTTGGTCTTGAGCCTGGAAACCCCCTCAGAAGAAGAGCTTCGATCAGATTGGTTGCTTGAAGCACGGCGGCGCGCAGAAGAGCTCGATAGTGGCTCGGTTCAGGCTGTGCCCGCTGATGAGGTGATGAGGAAGGCCAGAGCCCTGATCGGATGTTCTTAGGCTGCTTGAGCGATATGCAGCTCTACATGCAGCCCAGCGGTGGCCAGCATGTTGATCAGTGTGTCGATGCTGAATAGCGTGACCTTGCCGCGAAGCAGATCAGAAATACGTGGCTGAGTGACGCCGAACAGCTTGGCCGCGTTCGCTTGCGACAAGCCTTCAGCCTCAATGCGTTCTTTCAAGGCGATCATCAACGCGGACCGCACCTTCATGTTTTCGGCTTGGGCTGGGGTGTCTTCAATGGCATCCCAGACGCTTTCAAAACGTTGGCTCATGGGCCTAACTCCTTTACCAAATCCTTCAGTCGTTGGGTGGCCAGCATAATGTCCGCGCGGCTGGTTTTCTGGGTCAGGGATGCCCCGCTGTGTCGACTCTCGGGGGAGTGCTGAGGGCAGCGAAACGAAGTAACAGTTGCAGGCTGGCTCGAAGGTCGAGCGTAGCGAGTAAAGAAAAAGTAACTTGTCGTAAGGTCGTAAGTGAGAAATCAGTGGTCTCGGGCAACGAGGATAATAAATCTGTCCCCCTTTTCGCTCTCATCACAGAGTTCGAGGCCCTCGCCACATTGCCGCCCAACTTGTAGTCCGTTCTGAGGGCAAATCTAGTGCGCCCCCTATTGTTTCGATCATCGACTGTAGTTGGGCTGGCATATCGCTGCTTTTTAGGCTTCAATTGCTGCCTTTAAAGCAGCGTATTGGTGTTCTTGTGTCGCTAGCCACATTGCTATTCAGCGAATATCGGCGAAAGGTGCTGACGCTTCTGCTCTTGCATGCGGACCGGCAATACCACCAGCGGGAAATCGCCCGGCTTACCGGTACGCTTTCCGGTACGCTGAGTCGCGAGCTGGCCAAGATGGTAGAGGTCGACCTGCTATTGAAAGTGCCGGTCGGCAACCAAATGCATTACCGCGCCAATCGTGATTGCCCCATTTTTGAAGAGCTTGCCAGCATCCTACGCAAGACCAGTGGTTTGGCGGATGTATTGGCGGACGGGTTACAACCACTCGTGGGGCGGATCGAAGTGGCTTTCGTATTCGGTTCGATGGCAAGTGGCAAGGCGAACGCAGCGAGCGATATCGATTTGCTGGTCATCGGCGATGTGGGTTTTAGCGAGCTGGTGACCGAGCTCTACCCATTGCAGGAAACCCTGGGCCGTGAGATCAACCCCAAGGTGTATCCCAAACCCGAGTGGCTGCAGCTGGTGGCCGAGCGGGGGGCGTTTGCAAGGCAGATACTGGAAAGGCCCAAACTATTCGTGATTGGCACGGAGCATGACTTGATCGAGCCCAAGGAGCGGGGATGACACTGGAAATTTGCTGGGGCGTTTGCTGGAGCGCATCGAGCCGGATGACGCGAATGTCGGGCGCCTGCTCGAGGCCGCCAAACGCAGCTTGGCGGACGCCCAGCTGGCCGACATGAGCAGCGAAGGCCGTTTCGACATGGCTTATAAGTGCATCATGCAATCGGCGAATGCGGCGCTCCAGGCCCATGGCTTCCGGACGCTGACCAGTACGCCGGGCCACCACCAGACCATGATTCAGAGCTTGCCACGGACCATCGGTTTGGATAGCAAGGCCATGGTGGTACTCGACAGCCTGCGTAAGCAGCGTAATGTCGCGGACTATTCCGGAGAGCCGGTCAGCGCCGCAATGGCGCAAGAGGCTGTGGCTCGGGCGAGCGAATTGCTCGAGCAGGTGGAGCAATGGCTGCGCGAGCATAAGGCAGGGTTGTCCTAGGGTCTGTTGCCGTTTCATCGCGGCTTGCGCTGAAACGGCAACAGACCCTAGAAGGCTCGCTTGCCGATGCATTGAATTGATTGACTGCGAGCCCGTGAGCGATGGTGGACAGGCTGCGCGTTGCCCACCATCGGCCTTCGGGTTAGCTCGTCCCGCCGACCAGCCGGGGCAGTTCGCCATAGGGTACCCACAGCTGCCCCTGCCAATGCAGCACGTCCAGCTCCAGCGCCTGCCATTGCAGCAGACGGCGGCGCGGGGCGGCGTCGCAGTTCTGGTATTGGTCGCGCAGCAGCGGAATGACCTCATGGGTCAGCCATTGGCGCAAGCAGCGGTTTTCCGGGTGGTAATAGTGCAGCAGCGCGACATAGACACCTGACTCGCTGATCAACAGCGCCGGCTCATGGCCACCATCGCCGCAACGCAGCCGGGCGACCAGTAACTGATCGTCGTCCAGGTTGCGGCGCACACCGTCCTCGATGCGATGGTTGAGCAAGCGCCCGAGGTCGCGGGCGGCGAACCAGGGCTGGCCATCCAACAGCAACGCACGCAGCTGGCGGCGATGACGAATGAACGTGGTGGGGATCAGCACTTCGTCATACATGACGCACCTCCTGGCCGGAGGCTGCATGAGCGGGACGTGCATATGGCGAGCGGCCTTCGGGCCGAAGGCGGGTGAGTGTGGGCATATCCATTACCTCAATGGGGATGAATAGGCCGCTTTCTTTCGGGAGCGGTGTGCCGCTATGTGAAGCGTTTCTTAGGCGCTGGCGGTGAGGGTAGGACGATAAGGAAGGAGGGTCAACACCCTACAAATGCCTATCACCGCGTAGGGTGGATGACGCTCTTTTCATCCACCATTTGGTGCGGCGGTTATCCGGGCTACTCGCTCGCTCTTTTCGCTCCCTTGCCCAGGTATTTTTCCTCATGGAGGCCCTGCTTTATTCGCCCGCCTTCACAATGGCCCGAATGAATCTCGATGGAATTTGCATCGTGTGTTTATCGTCGGTACGAAGTATCAGGTTGTCACCAAGCGACCAGACGACATGGATCTTTGTCAGTGCGCAGCCTTCATCCAACGCTAGCCGTTTCAGCGTCGCCTCGTCGCAGTAGCTCTGCTCCAGCAGGAGTGTCTCGGCTTGGTAATTCCCGAGTCCCAGGGCGCGCACCGTTTTATCTGGCAGGGTGGTGAGTAGGCCGCTGTAGCTGGCAATCAGCAGTGCGAAGAATACGGAAAAGTGCAGTGCGGCATTCCAGCCTGCGATAAAGAGAAACGAGCATATCGCCGCTATAAGCGAGACGGCCAGCATGACCGCGACATAAACCAGCCACTTCCAGGCGCCAATATCGAACCCTTCGATGATCGGTGCGGTTTGCACCAGCATAAAGGTGATAAACGCACCTACTGCCATGACTGCTACATCCGCAGCCCATAGATAGCGAAGGAAGCTGAACGGCGGCAACCCAAAAGCGGCTTGTACGATTAGACCGGTGATCAGGCTGACCAGAATGGGCAGCAGAATGATCGACAGCACAAAGAGCTTCGGAGCAAGAAGGGCGACCGTCAGCAGTCCGGTCGTACAGGCCAAGAAGGGAAGCCAGTACACCAGAAAGCCCAGTTTCAGGACCCACCAGACACGCTGGTTATCGATATAGGGGCGCGAATAGCGCAGCTCATCCTTGATCGTCTTGTGTTCGAGAAATTGGTTGAAGATCCAGGGGCCCGGAAGGAACAGCGGCACTACCAGGGCGCCAATGACGGCGAAGCCAATGGCCGCGGCAGCAAGCAGCAAAGAGGAGAACTGGAACAGGTCGAAGCTGGGGTAGAAATGGTTGCGGTAGAAATAGAAGACGAATATGGCGAAGCCGAAGAGTGGCGGGGCGACCTTGGCCAACAAGGAAAAGTGCCGGCGGAAAAAGCCGTTAGATAGCTCAAGTGCCAGATCAAACCAATCGGTGTCCGCAGCAGGGCGATCAATCCATTTCTGTTGCATTTCATCATCCCTGGCGTTGGTTCAAAAGCGGAAGTGTACAGAGGCTAAATCTGCAGCGCTGTGTGATCGAGGGGTGAAAAGCAAAAACTGTGGCAGTGATGGCTGTCACCGGTGGTTGGTTATCACGGTGGACAAGCTTCGCGTTGTCCACCCTACAAATGGCTGCCACCGCGTAGGGTGGAAAACCGCGAAGCGTTTTCCACCATGGATATCTGGGCTACTCGCTGCGTTGAATGCATATCCGAGGGGTACTCCCATTCGGGAGTGTAGGCGCGGTCAATCATTTTGGCCGTTCCGCAGGATGGGGGCAGTTGCGCGATAACCATGAGTGATCGTTTGCTTGATGGGTATCGCTGCGCTCAACCCATCCTACGAATGTTCACCGAATCCGTAGGAGCGGCCTTGGCCGCGATGCCTTGGCTTCGGCTTTTACGCTCTGCTTTGGCCTTCCGCTCTGTCTTCCACAAATCGCCCAAACAACGCGATCCCCGAATCCCGTCAGGAGGCCGAGCGCGCTTTCTCTTTGGTCACTTTCTCTTTCGCGCGAGCAAAGAGAAAGTGACTCGGCGTAAAGCCGAAACCAGTAGAAGAGAACGACGTAGAAAAAATATGTCCTCTTTTTTGTCGTGTTCTTAGGGCCATTGAACAAGCTTCAATTCTTTTATCCTGATGGCCATGGCGACATCTGATACACCGAACTGAACTGCAAGCGGAATCAGGCTGCGATTGTTGAAACGTGCGCATCGCGCAAGTGCGATTTCCCGATCAAGCGAGTCATCCTCTGCCTCTAGAAGAGACCAGGGGTCTGTTGGGTTCAGGTGATAGCAGGTGGTGTCGTTAAAAGGGAAGGGGCCTTTGAACCCGAATTGTGCTGTGAACGCTTGTGCTAGAAGTCGAGCAGGTATTAGGAAGCATGCCGCGAAATAGTTAGCTTCTCGCTCTTTTGGGGGGTGCCCACTTTTAGGCGTTCCATCCAAAGGCATGTCCCGATGCATGACTTCATCGTCGTGCAACATACAGTGACCAACTTCATGAGCTCCAGTAAACCGTCTTACATGCGCTGGATACTCAAGTGATACGGCGATCCTATTGGCTGGGCGGTTGAGAATCCCTACGGCTCGATATTTTTGGCGGCTGAAACGGGGGGAGCCTAAATTCGGTAGTTCGTCGTAGTCGAAGCCAAGAATATGCGCAGCCACTTCAGGCAGCAGCATCTGGATAGGAGTTGGTTGGCGATCAGGCCATAAAAGCTCTTTGCCTTCCCAGATTTCTTTATGCAGCCAGCCTACTGCTTCTCGTATTTTTTCTTCATTCATAACCACCGGCCTCAAGGTTTACCTGAGTGGCTGGAACGTCGGTTCTTGAATGCAGCTTTCTCGATCAGGGCGACGTTCCAGCAGTTCTGGTCGCGACATCCTTATCGCTGGCTTAGGGTCATCCCTTTGGAGGGCATGGGTCGTTTCCGTAGCTGTTCCGCTCGCGAATTTGACCTTGCTGGTTGTGGATCAAGACCTCGCTTTGCTGGTTGGTCGCAATGCCTCGTGCGTGCTCTATAGCTTCTCGCTGGGTATCGAACTGCTTGGTAACTTTTCCGTTACCAGCGCCTCGCACAGCCCATTTATCATCATGTGGAACGACATGTTGATTCTTGCCTGTCATGGTAAATACCTCTGTGTGGCTATGGTTGAGAGAGGCGGTTTACACCGCCTCTCTGCTTGGGCTACTGCTTCACGAAGAAACAGAAAGGGCGCCCGTCCTTGCGGCGTACATCTTTGCCGCTCCGCCAATGCTTGAAGGTCATACAGAACACAGCTCTGTAGCCTGGCGGTGGAGTTGGGGTTCCGCTCATGGCGAATACCTCTTGTCCGAAGTCGTTGACACCACCCGTTGAATGACCATAATCACCCAGCGCATTTCCACAAATGCTACGTAATTGAGGTTCAATCTTCAGTCGCGGCCCGTGCTTGCAGGCTTCGCTTTCAAACACGGTCAAGACCCACGGCGGCCCCTAGGAAGGCTTCCGTGGGCTTCTTGTTTTTACATCCTCGAAATCACTATCTCTCGATAGTCAGCGCATCCTTGCGCTGTTCGTTTCATAGATTTCCAGAGAGCAATGAAATCGCCATTAAGTAAATCAATGACTTAATGGCGTGTTTTTCAGTCAGAACTGAAATGAATTTTCAGAAAAATGAAATCGTAAATTTGCGCTGTCAACTAGTGCTGAATTCAGGGTCGCCTGAGCGCAGATTGACGAGAGTATGATGGCGCTCGAAAAAGCGTAACGGTAGTCCCAGAGCAGCGATAGGACAAATAGCGTCGAGTGTGCGCGCGATGAGGAAAGTGGCCAGAGATTGCACTTTTAATGTGTGCGAGGCGTTGTGCCGATGATCTATTTAATAAATGCTTAGAGTGTGTGATTTTTATTAATTAGCTGTTTTTGTTTTTAAATTTTAGTACTAGCTTTCTCTCTAGTAGGCTGGGGGATAATGGGATGCCGCTGGGGGGATCTGCAATTTCAATCTTTCCGCATTTAATGAGATTTCTTGTGAACCTCGGAGTGGCACCTAGAATAGAGTCTGCCTGAGTGCATGTGCAGAATTTTTCTAGGACTTTGATAACTTTAATTTTGTCTTCAGGTTCTAGGTATAGGATGCCATTTATCTTGATGCGCTTAATGTAGTTGCTAAGGAGAAAAAGTTTGCTGAAGGATTTAGGTGGTATTATGTATTGGTCTAATATTCTTGATGCTGGGGTTATTTTTTTAAGATAACTATTTATTGCTTTAAGTTCGATGGATGAGAATTTCCTTATTGATTGGTAATGCTTCTGGCGGTAGGGGAGGATGATTGCTTTCGTAAGCATGGACAGACTTGTTCTTGTCGTTCCGGTCAAGGAGCATGCCTCGGAGAACTTAACCAATCTGTTGCTTAAGTGCTCTCTGTAGAAAATCTTAGCATTGGTTCTTGTTGTTATGATTTTTTCTTTGCATATACTGCTTCTGTCGAATAATGTTGTATCGCCACTGTCGACGGTTTGTCCAGTTACTGGAATGGTCCCGTGGGTAGCAAGTATTGCGGTGGTCTTATTGCGGGGGAGTAGAAGAATTTTAGATACCTCGGATACGCCTATATATTTCTTATTAAAATTTCTCACTTCAGCTTTGGGTGTCAAGTATTCTCCAAATTTGGCCTTGTGAGTGGCCTTCAGTACGCCATTTCTTATAAATTGTCTTATCGTTGTTCTGTCAAGCTTAAGTAATTTGCTAACTTCTGATGTGCTGTAATAGTTAGATCTTTCGTTACTTTCTACTGCTGGAAGTTTAGCGGAGAATTTGTGCTGTGCCTCACGCGTATGTGGTGGGGCGCTTTCGTTGAGATTTGCGATTACTTGCTTTTCAGAATCTCTCGAAATCACGGTGGTGAATTTTGAATTATGAGCCAGTGGAATTGTCGTGATGGCTAATTTCTTAACTATTGTCTTAATGGTATTGATGGTGGAATTTGTTTCGTGGGCAATTGTTTGAACGCACACATATTTGCGATAGAAGTTTCGGACTGCGGCTGATGAAATTTCCTGAGGGCCTTTAGTTGGCGTGTGCTTCTTGCCGAGCAAGCCGGAATTTACCAGCTCTCTGAGTACATGTTTGCATACCTTTAGATGTTGGGCTGCAGTGGGTAGGTCGATAAATTTGTCTATTTCCTTCTTCGGGGGAGCAAGCCTGCGCCTCCAGGTTATCAATTCAATAATGTGCTTTATTGTTGCTGCCTCTTGTTGGTTGAAGGTGGGGCACCTTTTATCTTTTTGGGGGAACAGTTTGTGCTCGCGAATAATTTTCCACTGTTTGTTGTTTATGCCGAAATGATTAAGAAGCTGTTGTGTGGTTAAGGCGAGAGTCATGCCCGAAGGATGCTGAGGGGTAGGTATACCACTGGATAGCTGGTTTAATATGAATGATTTGATGTGTGGTGGGGTGAGTTGACTTAGCTTGGCGGCAATGAGGCTACTGTCAGCGAGATCTATTCTACTGAATAGGTTCTGAAGGCTTGGGACGATTATCTCCATATCTTCAAGGGCGATGGATAATGCAGTCGAAAATACTCTCCTATTTATGGATGGGTTACTATTCTGGCTTCCTAGACTAAGGCTATGAAGTGTGGAGGTGAACAAATCAAATGAGTGCTGAGAGTTGCTTCTGAGTAATCTCAGTAATTGTTTCTCCGGTCGAGCTTCCGCTTCGGAGCATCGAGGGGACGTGATTTTCTCTCCACATTTGCACTCGGTTGTTATTTGATTGCGCCACGTGAAACTGCGTTGGCACTTTGGGCAAGAGAGTAGGTATTTTCGGCAATGGTATGGGCAATTTTCTGCTAATGCGAAATCTTTTGTGATTTTTTCCCAGCCCTCACTACAGCATTCGCTACAAATGGCGGCTCCCTTGAATCGGATCAGGCTTTTTTTGACTTCAATATTGTTGATTATTAGGTTTGAATTTGAAAGCACCCTGTGGGTAGCTTTGTAGAAACCGAGTTTTAATAGCTCAGCATACTCGCCGGCTTGATGGCCTAGATTTTCCGTTACAATAGAGTCTTGCCTCAGTAAGTTGAATCGGACAGGCAAGTTGTGAAAGTGAAATGAAATAAATCTATCAATGGAGCGGTAGCCGTTTCTGATTGCCGCCCGTTTCAGCAAGCTTGTAGGGCTTTCCTCTGGTAGGGGGAGCGGAATAAAGGCAAGGTTCTTCATCTAAGGCCATCTTGGATGATGGAGTAACTTTTGGTAAGGCTAAGTTCAAAGGGATTATCGTCTTTGGATAGGCTGGATTCTAGCTCAATAAATGAACAGGCTTCGATAAAGTCTGAGAGGCCTAGTACCCGGTCTCCACGTTCAAGGCATATTTGAAAGGCATTTGAGAGTATCAATCTTAAGTACTCGAGGTTTCCTTGCGTTGCTAAGAATAATCGCGTGGAAATAGTCGGGTCAGTTAGGTGGAGCCCTTTTCTTAAGTCTCCTATTTTGTAGAGTTCTTGATCTAAACATTGCAGCGTTAGTATGTAGTCTGAGTCTTTACGCTCGTCAAAAGCCAGGTGCTGAAGTTCTGCAATGAATGGGTAGCGCCTAGCAAGTGCGGGGTTTCTGTATATAACTTCCTTACAGTCTGCATATCCAACTAATATTATGGGTATCTTGGATCTGTTAAGCAGGCTGAGGAGCCAGTCTGTTACATGTTTCGCTGTCTTTATGGTTTCTGGTCTAGCTAGTAAATGGAATTCATCAATAATAACGAATGCTGTTCGGCATGTTTTCAGGAGTTCAAGAATGCGGAACTCTAGGTCAACGGTGTCTCCTTGAGGATCCGGGCACTGCAAGCCAATCAGTAGTTCTTTTGCAAACGACTTTATGGTTGCTTCTGCAGGAACCTCGCACTGAAGCGCAGGGATGGTTTGGTATAACCCGTCAGTACTAACTTCTAATTTTGATCTTGAATATATTTCGCAAAACAATTCACGTAGAGTTGATTTTCCGCTTCCTGAAGGGCCGATGAGAATGGCGGATGAAGGAATACCTCGGCGCCGGGTACACTCCACGGATTTTTCGAGGAGTGCGTAGGCTGTTCGAAAGCTGGGATAAAAGACAATTTTCGTCTCAAACAATCTGATTTTCTTATCAATCTCATCTATGCCATTGCTCATGGCGCACCTCCATGACTTGAGCGACAGCAGGAATCTGGCTGTTGGTTAAGTGCTTTTTGGGGTCTATTTTGGATCGAGTCTTTGATTTCTTGACCGATCCATTATTTGCAATGGTTTGGCTAGAATTGGATGAACCGCTTTCTTCCGATCGAGCCTGTTTTTTTCGGGCGCGCTTTCCTTTGGAGTTAGCTAGCCTGAGGTTGATTCGTACACGATTATCTCTCGCTTCTCGAAAATCGAATGTACGTTCCTTCTCTTTCAGTTCGGCCATAACCAATCGGTGCATGTGCATGGTTAAGCCGGTTTGGTAGTCAGGGTCAACAGCATCGATGCTATATATGTCGTCCGAGGCATCAGGATGGCACACCCAGGCGGTGCCAAGTTCACTGGTGTCATAGTAAAGTGTAAGTTTGTCTTTTTTACTATTCAATGTGCTGAGGTAAGCTACGGCGGGGCCGGTCCATTGCAAGTGATCAAAACCTATGCGGCCATTAGCCGGGGTAGCGACCTTCCTACTAAGGAACAGCATTTTGAGATCTTTTTGGGAGTATCTTTTTGCAGGGAAGGCGGGGTCTGCATGGGATTCCCAAAATATATCCGGAGATGTGCCTAAGCCAAGATGAAAGTCACTGTGGTAGACAGAATTTAGCCAGTCTTGGAAGCTCTCACGAACTTGTTCCAAGGTGAAGATGGCTTCGGCTTCTGAATCATACTCTCCCCGTTCTTGAATATTAGAAAATGTAGTTCCTTTCATGTGATGGATAAGTCCAGTCGTAAGCGTCCTGAACCACCGCTCAACGAATGGCTTCTGGTTAGGCTCTCCGGGCTCGCAGAACGTGATTTCGGCACCCAGCAAGGTCAGGCAGTCACGAAGTTTTTTGGCAACAAACTCAGGGCCATTATCTGCGACGTAGAGCATGGCCAGGCCGTTGCGTTCATGTTCGCTAGAAAGTGACATTTTGATCGCGCGTATCGTTTTCTCGATGCTGGGAGGGTTTAAGGAAATGTCCCAGCCGATGATGCGTCGCGAACGGACGTCAAGGGCAACTGTCAAATAAGGTCTGCCCAGGACTTCACCATATGCATTGACGACAATAATATCTAAAACTTGGGTGTCACACTCTACACGCTCTAGTAAGCGTCGCAGTCTACGAATCTTCTTGCTCCAACTTTGATTCTTGACTGCGGTGCGTCGACCAAATTGATGAAATTCTGTTTCGTACTTGTCGAGCTCGCGGATAATTCGGCGAAGCGTAGACTCGCTAGGTACTATCAATTGATCGGAGCTAGATCGCTTGCTATTAAGGTCTTCAATACTGAACGTTATCGCTTCAACTACTGCGCTAATAGTTGCAGGTGTCTCTGAATGGTACAGTAGCTCAATATTGTGGTTTATGAGGTCCTGAATTTCCTCTGGCTGTTTCTGTATCCTGTACGTCCTCTTTTTAGCTCGCAAAGATATCAGCGATATTGGATTCTCTCCGGAACGAAGGTAGGTTGTCGTCCAATTGTATATGCTGGTGTAGCTTGGGGGGTATGCATCACCGATTTGAGCTCCGATTTTCACTGAGAGCTCTTCGGTTCGCTCTTTCGGTAAAGACCCAGTAAGTTCTTTCAGAACGCCGAGGACGTAGGCCAAGCGTCTATTTAATCGCCCCCGGATTTTTTCTGTAAGGCCGGCAATGATCTTGTTGGCTTCTGCCAGTAAGGGCGCCTCTTGTACTTTGAGGAAATATCCTCTGCGGTGCGCTATAACCAGTGTGTCGTAACTTTGGAAGCAAATATTTCTTCGTTGCTGCACACTCCTGAGTTGAATGCGTTTTCCAGTAATGGCGATGATCTCAAACAACTGCATACGGTATTGGTAGCGTTCGCCAACCTTGAGTTCCAAGCTATCGGCGCGGTCACTATTGCTGTCACCTTCGCACTCGCACTCGCACTCGCACTCGCACTCACTATGCATGGTCGTCTCTGCACTGAAGCTGTGTCCGGATGTTAAAAGGGCGCTGAAGATCGGATACAACAAGTCCATAGAACACTGCAAAAGCAATGTCCTGGGGGAGGGCGTGGTTGTCCAAGAGTTCCTGGACAGCTAACTTCCGCCGTGGTGACTCGTAGATTAGCGATGAAACATGGGAGGCAGATCGCCGATCAGCCCCAAAGCTCTTGTGATAGAGCCAGTGTAGGTTCGGTGTCCTGACAGGGTGCCAAAATTGGCTGTCACCAATGCACTCCAACGGATAGCCACATTGAGCGAAGAGTGTCTGAAAGTAGCTCAGTCGGTCGCGCGTTGGGGGGTCGTTTAGTGCCGAATTCGTTTTAATTTCATAGACGACCACGCGCTTGTCCCGAAGTTTTGCTGCGAAGTCTGGCGTGTAGCGTTGCTGGCTGTGAGTTAGTGCCAGAGTGAATGGCTGCGATTGGTAGGTAGAGATGATCGAGAGGCGTTCTAGCTCCAAACAAAACGCGGTTTCGAGTAGAGACTCACAGGCGACGTTTCCTCCGTTCTTGCGTGAAGGAATAAAGGTGATGTGCTTACCGTACTTACCCCGGCGGAGTTGGGGGCCTGGCAACAAGGAAAGTGTGCTTTTCAGCTCATCCGGTATTGAGATCATAGCGGCCCACGCTCCCGAGTCGAGTCTGCGGGTTGTCTTTGCCCAGGGTTTTGGCTCCCCCCATCGTTGATGTGTGGGCGCTCTCTCGGACACTTTCGCCTTGTCCGAGAATAACCGCTAAAAGAGGCTTCGCGGACTGCGGAACGATACCCGCGTACTATTAGCATCCCCTTCTGCTCATACTCCCGCTAGCCCCTGCTATGGCGCCAAAACCGCTCTATCTCGGGTTAAAAAGTTTTCGCATGCGTCGGCGACCTCACCGAGTACACCAAACCGTACTAAACCCTTATGTACGGAATTACATCTTGTGCCCAGGGGAAACATGCCGTGTACACCGCGCCTTACTACACGCCTCGTGAACTTGAATCGCCTATCCGGCAGGCCTTGGGCAAGCTGTTGATCCATACGTTGGCGGAACAGGCTGGAGTCGACCACACCGGAGCCGCCGTGGCGCGCTGGTATGAGCGCCAGTGTGGGCATGGTTACTGTGAGCGAAGTGACAAAAGCTGGAGGTTGTTTTTTAAAGGACGGGTCCTTTCCGAAGACCTGCAGGTGGAGTTAACCGTACGTTTCCCACTTCTTCGTGAGGTGTTGAGCAACATTCTTTGGCCGACTCTGTGCAACGACGCTCGGGGTGAGGCCTCCTGGGGGGCGCTATCTAACGAGATTGGTGAGGAACTCAGGTTGGATCTTGCTACATCCAAGGGGATGAGCTGGTTGTCGAGGTGTGTGTCACTAAATTATTTGAGCATTTTATTTCTAATAATTCGAACAAAGTCGATCTGGTATGCCGCAAGTCGAGTGCGTGCTAGTCTTTTGTTTACCAAATATCTGCAGGTGCTCTGCGTTACCTCTCCGTTATCGTATATTTCCGAAGAACTCTACCAAGTAGTTGATGAACTTATTCGGCGTCAAGATCTTTACGAGCTCAGAAATCATTCTGACTGGCCGCACTCATCAGAATACTTCCAGGCTGGGGTGGACGAGTACCGTCAACTCATCGGCGAGCTAACGAGTAGCGGATGGTTCGACGATAATGGGCGAGATTTACTGATATTTATGGCGATGCTGATTAACCATCCACGTGACTTCAAACAGCTTCCAGAACTGCTGCGCTGTAGAAAACCTGATTGGATTGCGGCACGGATACGCCGTCAAGTGTGCGCGCTGGGTGAATGGCAGAAAGAGATACAATCACTTCGCTGGAAATTGGAAAATTTTCGCGGTGAAGACAGCTCAGTCGTCTAAGGCGAGTGCTACGACCACATTCGGACGATATCGCTTTAAATTGGCTTATTGCTAGTTGTGTTCGAGAGCTTGTCTGTGTCACCTGCTATCTTAGGTGTCGCTATTGGTTAGTGTTCGTGCGGGTTCGATTTCCGGAATCTCGGTCGCAATGGAGTGTTTCAGGAGGTGTTTTTGTAACTGCAGTAGTTGCGCCCGCTGCTGCTCACCTAGTTGCTGCATGCGTGTCATCTCAGCTTGCTTTTGCTTGAGACGCTCTTCTAACGCAGCAAGTTCGGTCTGCCGGTTGATCAAGTCTTGTTGTAGGGCGTTGATGGCAGTGCGTTGTTTTTGTAGTTCCTGCGCCAGAAGGCGTTGTTGCTTGACATGATCATTGTTGGTGGCTAGCAGCCGCTCGTTATCCCGATTCAATGCAGCAAGCTCTTCTAATCGTGCTGACAGTGTGTACTGAAGTGTCCGGATTTCAGTTTGTAGGTGCTGAATCTGATTGTCATGGCGCTGCAGTTCTTGGTCGCGCTGCACTTGGTTGGCTTCGCGGAAATGGGCCAACGCATCACGCGCATGCTGATGTTTATCTTCCAACGAGCGCACTTGAGCGGCGCGTTCATCCAGGAGGTGTTGCAAGCCTGCCTGGGCTTCCAGCAACCGAGAGCGATCAACTTCATAGCTATGGAGTTGGCTGCGTAGGAGACCGCAGTCGGTGTTCAGGCTGTCGAGTTGAAGCCGTAACTGGTCGTTGTCCAGTCGCAACTGCTCGATCCGCTCGATACTGAACTGCCGATGGCTGCGGTATTCCTGCTGTTGGCGAGCGACCGCGTCACGCTCCGCCGCGACGGAGGCTTCGGCCTCCTGACGGAGTCGGTCGGCGAGAGCGGAGATGAAGCTGGCGATCTCTTCGTTCAAGCCCGGGCCTTCGGACACAGGTGTATCGAGTTCTTTGAGGTAGCGTTGAATGGTGCTTTTCGACCCCGTATTCCCCAGTTCGATACGCACGGCGTCAATGCTGGGGCGCACCCCTCGTGCCAGGAGGGTCTCCCGGGCCTTCTGCACTAACGCCTTGTTGATGCCACTACGCGCCATGACACTTTCACTCCGACGATTGCGTGGTGTGATATGGAGTATGGACGTACAGCTGTACTGGCACCCTATTTTGGAGGGTTTGGCCGGACGAACTGGCGCTTGTGAATGGGACATTCTCAAACCTCAGCGCCGAATACGCCCCTTGCCGGCTGTTTTCCGGTACAGCGGAGGGCAATTGCGATGACAGCGAACGTTGAACGTTACCGGCAGGCCGCCCGGCGAGAGAGCACCCTGCGCCGTTACCACCAAGCACTCGAGCACTTCGAGGTCACGTGGGGCGGCTTTTTGCCCGCCACCAGTGAGGCTATAACCCGCTACCTAGCGGACTATGCCGAAACCCTGGCCATTTCAACCCTGCGCGCGAATCTCGCCGCATTGGCCCAGTGGCACCTCAACCAAGGTTTTGTCGATCCAACCAAGGCACCGCAAGTGCGTGACGTGCTCCGCGGCATTCAGGCCCTGCATCCCCGGCTCGAGCGTCAGGCGGAACCGCTGCCGTTGGCGGAGTTGACCTGCTGTATCGACTGGCTTCTGGAGCAGGAGGCTGCGGATAGCAAAGCGCTACTGCACTGTCGCCGGGATCGCGCCCTGATCTTGTTGGGCTTCTGGCGTGCATTCCGCAGTGATGATTTGTGCCGGCTCCGTGTGGAGTTTGTTCAGGCGCGGGACGGGGAGGGCATGACGTTGTTTTTGCCTAGCAGTAAAGGTGACCGAGACAATCGTGGACAATCTTTCTCCGTGCCAGCCCTGGAGCGCCTGTGTCCCGTTCAGGCCTATCTGGACTGGATGGTGGTGTCGGGGCTGAGCCAGGGGCCGGTGTTTCGTGCTGTCGATCGCTGGGGCAATCTGGCGGCGGAGGGGTTGCACGCGTACAGCATTTCTCGAATTCTCCGTCGGGTGATGGTGTGCAGCGGTTTGGATAGCGAGCGGTATAGCAGCCATTCATTGCGCCGTGGATTTGCGACCTGGGCTAGCCGCAACCAGTGGAGTACCAAAGCATTGATGAGCTATGTCGGTTGGCGTGATGCTAAGGCGGCCTTGCGTTACGTTGAGCCGGAAATGCCTTTTGGCGAACTACGTCGTCGGTAGCGTGGGGTTTAGCTGGAGGCAATTGCTCCATCGATTGCCCTGGCCATCCACTCGGGGAGCAGGGATCGCACAGCGATCAAGCGCTGCCATTCACTATCCGGCAGTCGCTGACGCAGCTTTACTGTGGCTTCAGAGACACAAGGTTGGCCTAACCAGGCCAGCGCTCGAATTGCGTCACCTGCGGGGGTGGCCCCGAGAGCCAGTTGCCACGATGGAGCAGGCTCGATGTACACCACCAAGTTGCCCAGTCTTAACACCTGTGGGTGCCCACTGGTTAGAAATACCTCCTGCACCGGTACCTGATGTGTCAGCCCCATGGCGTTAGCGGTGCGGGCACCACTTGCGACAATGGTGCTATGCGTTCTTGAGGCTAGCGCACGGATGACCTTTTCTATTGCAGGAGCGCGTACGCCAAAGCGACCGACAATCGGTGACGTATAGAGGCCGCGCGATATTCGTATCAGCCGCTGGTGCTGAGCGAGGTAGGAGAATGCCCGGTTCACCGCTACCCGGCTCCCCACGGAAAGAAACTCTTCGTTGGTGAAGAGACTACCTTCGGGAAGGCGCTGGCAGCGTTCGCGTATAGATTCGGCAAGGTTCTTCATAGCTATCATCTGGGGCAGACCAACAGCATCGGCCAATAGCTGACGCTTATAAACTTGGCCACGCTTCATGGGGTGCCAGCACGGCCCGGCATCGAAACAAAGAAATTAAAAATATTGCTGTGCTAGCAAGCGAATACGTTCGCGTCGCATATATGTGTTAAAAAATCTCTCGCAGTCGAAGTTCACGCGCTTTGTAAATAATACTGTAGATTCATCAGATGCAACGTCTATCTCAACAACCACGAGATCGATTGAGTCCTTGCCGGCCGACGACTCATCAAGTCGATGATTGTTGAAATAAAACCGAAGTTTGCTACCTTTCACCCCAGCCTTCCGAAAGACTGCAGAATATCGACTGGTCTCGAAGCCAGCGGAATACGTATTAATTGCCTTCGCGATTTGTAATCCAACAGTACATCCATATAAGTCCTGCGCCTCTGTCATGTAAGCAAAACCGAAGGGTAAGTTGTATAAGTTAACTGCCTTATACTCATACCCGCGATTGCCACTAAAGTCCTGCACCATCGACTCGACTACCGCATCGCTAAATTTGACGTCAATAGCACCTTCAAGGGTCGTTATCACCAGGTGCAGGTGGTTGCGCAATGCTTGGCGCAACTCTTCATTGCGCCCAGCACTGGATCTGCGTGTCTTGCTGTCGAAACGTTCAGGGCTGTGAAACGGGCAGTCGAGATAGGCTGCCTGGTTATGATCAGCTAGACCTGAGACGTCATACCCCGTGTGTTTCGCATACAAAATTGTCGCATCGGACTGTGCAATATGACGGTTTACCAACGTAGTGGGATTTTGGCATGCAGGACAAATAGCATAGGACTTTACTTCCTCACCATTCGTCCAAACATACGGCTTTTCCCTACTGGTTTTTTTATTGTAAAGCGTCTGTGTCAGTGCAAAGGGGGCTTTAGGGTTGTCCTTGGTGCTAAAAACGTTCAATGGCGCTCCTCAAAATTTTCGTATTTGCTGCTCCTGAACTTTGTCACACCTGTTTATGGCTGGCCACCGGATATGAATAGCTATCTGCTTTTGGCTTGTTAGCCACTGTTCTGGCTGGCCATCCTTGTCCTCCCTCACGCGGAGGACTTGCCATGAACAGTTGAGTATTCGCATGAAAGCCCCCAACCACTCGCACCAGCCGCCACCATTCAGCTGCATACGAAATCCACAGGCTGTCGCGCAGTCTGCCACTACATCTCGGGTAGCATTGGCAGCGTGACGCGAAATCGGGCTTATTGTTAACGCTTACAGACAGTTGGGCCGCTCTTAGGATGAGCTTTATAGCTAATTATAGAGCGATTATAGAGCGATTATAGAGCGATTATAGAATCCTATTCTGGACGCCCGATTCACGCTGCCCACTTATGGCCGAAAGCGCGGCTTGCTGTGGGGGTATGTGCGGATATCGGTAGAGCGTGAAAACAGCGCCTAGGGGCCGCTTACGCGAGGCCGAGCACGACTTCGCTTCGCAGCCCACCACGGGCTCAGGCTCACGACGCTAGACAGCAGCTGGGGCGTCACTGTGCCTCTATGGTCGCCAAATCCAAGTACCTCAGGGCAGTAGCCAGTCCAGAGGCTCGATCCCGAGACGTTTGAGGTTACTATGCCCAAAAGTCTGCAGCGTACTAATACTTAAACTGATAGAGCGTTCCTTCCGGCCATGGCTAGGTTTTTTCCAACACTCGATCACGCGGAATTTCGCAGCAAAGGCGAGTTCTCCCTCTTTCAGGAACTAGCGGCACTCGACGATGGGTTCACAGTCATCCATTCGCTGCCTTGGTTGCGAGGTAGGACCAAGCGGGTGTACTCGCAGGAGCTGCAGGAGTACCTGCAGGTCTCCTTGGACAGGAAGCATCTGTCTGGCGAGGTGGACTTCGTGATCCTGCATGCGGAGCTGGGCATGCTTTGCATCGAGACTAAGTCGGGGCAGTACAAGCCTTCGGGCGTTCGATTCATTCACGAACGTGACGGATACGAAATCGATCCCTTGAATCAGGTCAAGGACAACACTTTCGCCCTTGTCGAGATGCTGCAGTCGTGGCAGCTGAAGTGCCCAGTCGGTTACGCAGTGCACTTTCCAGACTTCGATCTTGAGAGCTCGCAGATCGCCAGTGCATATGTGCCGCTCGACCGGCCGCTGCCCGACGGTATTCTGATCCTGCAGAAGCATCGTCGAGACATGCCCACGCGCATCATACAATTGATGGCGCACTGGAAGTCTGCACTGAACTACGGCAGCCAGGCCAACTTCTACCGTGAAGTCGATCAATTCCTCGACACTGTCTGGCCACGGGAAATACGGGAAGGGTCTCTTGGCAGCAAGATCGTTGCGGACGGCGAGTTGTGGCTTCGATTAGACGACAGGCAGGCGAATCAGGTGGCCTTGTGCCTCGACTCCGATCGGAGGCTGATCGCGGGGTTCTCAGGCAGCGGCAAGACGCTCATTGCGCGTTCTCTTGCCGAGCAGTTCGTGGCCCAGAACCTCAAGGTACTTGTCCTTCTAAAGAACCGCCAGATCACGCAGAAGGTGGCTTCTCAATTGAGCCATTTAGGTCGGGCGGTCACGGTTCAGACCTTCCACTCCTACTGCGAGTCCTTGGGCACACGGAACAGGGACACCAGCTTCGGCGAGCCCAACTATGACGAGCATCACTTAGCCCTGCATGGGGCGGTGGATCACCAGTACGCGGTTCTGATCGTCGATGAGGCCCAGGCGCTCAACGAGGCCGATCACTTGGCGCTGCGCGACCATTTCGCCAACTCACGCAAATTCATCTTTGCTGATGAGCTCCAGGTGCTTCCCGGTATTGAGAAGGGCAGCTCCTATCGATTCCTAGAGGACACCTACGGCGAGCGATTTTTCTATCTGTCAACGGTCTATCGGAATCCCGGAGGCATCACTCAAACGATGATGGCGATGCGACCGCCACGGCATGAAGTGAATTGTCCTCGCCCGACCTCCGAGGAAGACTTGTCCAGAAGCATTAGCTGGGATGTCTCTAAGAGACTCCAGACCATGACGGCGAATCTCTCGAAGGTCGGCGTCATGAAGCAGGACTTGATCGTGCTCAGTCAGTTCTCCTCCGCGCTTGAGGGGATCAATGTTCCGCGCTCTACGGTCTCAGCGTATCGCGGTATGGAGACGCCCGTGGTCATCGTCGTGGCGGGCTTCGAAATGGATGACACTACATTGGCTTGCGCTCTCGGGCGAGCCACCACGTGTGCCTTCATCATCGTGCCTATCGATCTGCTCGTGGGTCTGCGCTACGTGAAGTCGGACTTCCTGCGCAAGGGCTTGGAAAAGATCGATCGTACAGCGGTGCTTGATCAGGACTTTCGTGAGCCAGCCCCGCGATTCATCGATAACAAGGTGCTGAAGTATGCAGGCTTAGTCGGCAGGCACGAGATCTTTGGCGAAGGATTCGTCTACGCAAGCCAGTGGAGGCGATGGATCTATGAAGGCGGCGCGAGATGGAGCAACCGTGGAGTTCAGTTCTGGGGCTGGTGGCTCTCACTATCGACAAGTCTTCCCATCTCCGGGACCGACTCCGTGCGCAATGAGCTGACCGAGGGCTATCTCCGCCCCTGCGCCGAATGCAACACCACGACACCGCATGAAGTGTTTGGCGCATGTCTGACTTGCCTGGCCCCACCATTGGACGAAACCAGGGTCTCTGAGATTGTCCGGCAGGCGGCCGAAGTGAGCGCCGAGCTATCAAGGGCGCGGGGGCAATCTTTAATTAAGGTGGCGGCACTGGTCGGCGATTTCCAATTTCCGCGCGCTAATGACATCGTGTCGGGCGTGACCGACGTGCCCGTCTTGTTCCTAGCCGCTACGATCGTCGAGTTCCGGATGCGCCGCGTAGCGACAGTTGCCACTAAGTACCAAGTGGTGCAATGGCTGCGAGAGGTTTTAGTCGCCAGTGATTTAGATGACTCCATCGAGAGCCTTGCGGGTCGCACCATCAGTAGTCTCTGCGCGCAGAAGCTCATTGTGAAGATCGAAGCCGGCAAATACCGGCTAACCGATCCTCAATAGCCTCGAAAAGCGGGGGCTCCTTGCCCCCCAATCTGCACGATCAGATCGCGGCTTCAACCCTTCGACAAGTCGGCGTTGTTCAACGGTGTGCGGACAGTTGGCTTGCCCATTCAGAACTAATGGCCTGAGAGAGTGCGTCGACTCTCTCCTTCTCTGAGCTGTCTGGATAAGGCGACTCCGCACTTGCCGCGAGTGCTAGGCAAAGCCTCAGTTGGTGAGCCTCGACTTTGACAGTCTGTGGGGTAGAGGGGTCAAACCAGAAGTACTTTTCCAGCGCTAGAAGCAGGTTCCCTTTGGCCTGCACAGAGCAATCGCCTTGACCCGTGTTGCAGTTGGTGTTCCTCCGCAGTTCTTCAGCAATACCGGAGCCACCCTGCAGGTGCCTCGGCTTTATCGCTACGCCTTCATCAGTGTGCTCACCAAACGGGTAATACGTAAATTCCTGATCTGAAGGAATGGCACGCTCTACGACATCGGCGTAAGCAAGCAACTGAGGACGCAACTCGTCGTGCTTGCCTGACCAGAACTTGAAGAAGTGCCCTAAAGCACTCAGAAAAGCTTTTGTATAGCGGATCGACATGGGGGAGCCGTTTGCGCGATCACTCTCAGTGTCCTGTCCTCGAACGCCATAATCTAGATCTGGTTGCCCCGACGAAAGAGTTGCACCGGGACAGCTTGGATATGCCTGCTCGGCAACTAGTGGGACTGCTGCCGAGCGGAAACCGATACTGCCGTGTGAGTCCTCTTCAAACCACAAGCTGCGCAGATAAATGGGAGCATCACTGAGGCTGCCGGTGTTCAGTTCTGTTAGCGGGCCAAGGTCACCGCTGTGACTAAGTAATGCCCCCTCATGCGTGTGCGCGCTCACCAGAAACTGCAGCGATCGCGGGTCATTGTTCAACTCTCTCCACAGCGCTTGAGCTGCAGCGTCCCATTCGTCGCCCCCCCAGACTCCGAATGGGTGGTGGGCCACGAAGAAGTACCGTGCCTTAGGTGGCAGGTCTGCAACCAATCGCTTTAGTGAGCGTAACTGGTCCGCAGAGACACCAGCGTGCAATCCGGCAACGCTGAAAGGACTCAGATATGGTCTGCGGGAGAAGTCTGAGCTGTCCATCAGTAATGCGTAAATCGGTGTTCCTTCTCCTTGGGCGGAGGGCAGGCGAACACGTTGCACTATGTATGAAGTCCATTGCAGGTCACCTTTGCGAACGCGGCTAGCCCAGCATAGTGATCCATTGGTATTGCAATCCGGCTTGCCTGCCGGGGAGTCTTTGTGCATGGCCAGCATCGCAGCGTAACGCTCTACGATTTTCTCCTTTGGCATGTAGCTATACCGATTTTTCTGATCTACCTGAACTTGCCCAGCGTTGCAGAGATTGCTCCAGTACGATTTCACATAGAACCGACCGACCCCATCGTCCTTTGGGTACATGTTCCCTGTCAGGAATCCATCGTGATTGCCCGGTGCTAGCAGCCAGCTATCCGGCCCAGGTTCGGAGTGGCCGGAGGCGCTCATGGTTGCCGTAAACAGATCCCACTCAGTGGCGCAGGACACATCAAGAGCATCTCCAGCGTGGAGCACTAGCGGATACGACTTGGCACGCTCCATCGCATAGAGCAGTACATCTGCTTGGCCGATTACCTGCTGGCCAGTACGTAGTGTCACGGGGACAAACTCATCCCCAGAGCGATTGAAGTAGCGGCTAGCGACTCCCCGGCTCTCATGAATCTGCGTGTCTGCGATGAGTGCGATCGGCTGTGTCAGTGGTGTTTTCCCAGCAGAGATCCAGCCATTACCGGAATGGAGCTCAACGATTTCTGGACTGCTGGCGCAGCCAGCCAATACTCCTACTGCCAAAACAGTGGGGGACAACCATGCATAGGTCCTAGGCTTCATTTTATTCCCTCTCTCGCTATATCCAGTTCAACTACAGTGCGTACCAGTGCGCGGAAAAATTCCGAGCGGGGGTATGGGCGGTCGGCTGCTGCGGTACGCACTAACCAGTTGGGGTGGTCTCGCAAGGGCAGCACGTAGGTCCAATGATCCGAGTTCACCTCTGCTAGCAGTGTGGAGTCGGGGAGGACCGCATCAGAGGCGAGAACCTGGCCATCATTTCGTAGATCGGCCTTTGCCAGGCTTCGGTAGAAAGGGCGTAACCCTGGGGAAATGGATTTAGCACTTGTGTGCGCCACAATCGTGTACAGGCTTATGCCTGGGAATCTTGGGTGGCTTGCTAACCAACGCAGACGCTCACGCTTTGTTAGGCTTGCTACCTCTTGGCCGTCTGAGGGGGTACATTCCAGCCCGTCGAATCGAGTCGCGAGTTGCTTGTAGAGTTCTTCATGGGTATCGGCAATGGACGTGCCCATCACCACGCCTGACAAAGAAACAAATGAGAGGGGTTGATGTGGTAGTCCGCTGCCTCCGAGTTGCTCCAGTGCATGTAGGGTGTCTGGAACTCCTTTCGAGTAGCCGACTACGATAATGCGCGATACAGCAGGGTCCTTTGACTCTTGGCGGATAGCGGCAGCGATGACTTTGCCATTCGTTGCCGAAGACGCTCGCCCTCGAACGCTAATCGCACGGACGTGCTGTAAACCCGAGGGGGCCAAGTAGGCATAGCCCTCCTTAAGGTTGGTAGAGGTAGTCCTGGCTACACCATCGCTGAAGGGGAGTGATTGATCCGCCACGCAGTCGCCAAAGATGCCGGAGACCACCAGAACCGACACGCCGCGTAGTGGTGGTGCCAAGTTGGATGAAGATAGTGGTGTCGTTGGCCAGTGAGTCCACTTCGCAACATCCTTCGCACTATCTGGTGCTGACGAAGCTAGCTCCGCAGCGAAATTACGCGCGAAGACTCTACGGCCATCCGCCACTCCAGATGCGGCCAAGGGAAGAGATGCAACGGGAGGTTCACTAGGGACATACTGAAGCATTGGTGCTCGTACACATCCTACAAGCCCTACTGCAGCCAGCAGCGGGACTGCGAACGCGCATAAGCTCTTGCTGTGTGGAAATCGATTAGCCACGCTCCCCTCCGTTTCGCTTCCATGCACGGTTTGGAGAATGTAGTCGTTAATTTGGAAATGCGCGAAAACTGGCCCTACCTAATCTGTATCACTTCGCCAATGAGCATCATCTTCAGCCGTTGGGGCGCAACGAGTTGAGCGTGCAAACCGCTCTAGTTTTTTCCAACAACTAATGGATGTATGGCCTCAACGAGGTGACGTGAAAACAAGCGCAGGTGGGTCCAGTGTGGCATCAAGTTTTCGAATGCCGTAGCAATGCTCGAGTGCCAATTCTGAGAGAGCTGCTTTTCGGCAGCTCAAAAATCGCTCGATTTCGGCGTTGCTACGTAAAAACCAAGCAAGCTCCACCTTCTGAGCGAACCAGATTTCAGCGTCGCTAACGCTCTTTCATGGGCAAAAATCGCGACTGGGCTTTTTCAACAAAATCGGTCGACAGCGGTCAGTCGTGACAGGCCGGAATCGACCCATTGCAATCATTCAAGGAACTCCGGCCGATGACCGGTCAGCAGCAGTTTCGGTCAGTGATAGCCAAGCCATCACCTCACTGTTTCGGGCATGTTGCGGCGAGGTAGGCTCCCTGTGAGATTGAGACCTCCTTAACGCCACCTGCGCCTCATCATTGAGCGGACTCAGCCGAGTTCAGCGGAATACTGTCGGGCTCCGGCAAACTCGCTGTAACTTCGTTAGCTAATTCATCAAGTACGGCGAAGACCCCAACCAGATCCTCGCTATACGAAGCTGTGTAGTCGGATGTGACTACATACCGCTCTTTGATATGCAATTCTCTTTGTCGAATGTGTTCCCGATGCTGAGCCCAGTAACGTCCCATTTCCTTCGGATCAAAACCGCTCGAAATCTCAGATTTTGAAGCAAAGTAACCTTCTTCATCTCCGCCCGAAAAGAAAGGATTACTCAAATGCGACAGGCAGTGGTCGAGAAAATGAAAGACATTGTCCTCGTGGATATCGGGGTGGAAGCAGAATCCAAACGCATATTCGTTCATCAGCCTAGCTATACCACCACCATCGCCAGCCCCATGCTCGTCGTAATGCCCACAGCCAACACCTGACCCATTTGGGGGCAGTGGATTACTCAACTGGTAGATCACAAAGGATTTGACGAGGGAGCGTGCCGAGGAAATACGTCGAGTAAGCGAAGCGGCATCATGCTCGGATTGAGTATCACTTGAAGCATGCTGGCCCAGTTGAGACGAAACCTCACCGAGAAAGTCTGCAACTGGGGCATCACTGACTTCCGCAAAAAAGTTTCGCTGCCGATCAATGTAGGCTCGCTTGAACAGCGCGAAGACCTCTTGAGACAGTCTTCTCATCCCCATCAATGCGAGATTGCTGACGAATCCAGTTGTCGCCGCATTTTCGTCCTGATGGACGATGAGGGCTGAATGAAGATTGAACAATTGCCCCTGACGATCTGCGGAGCATTGCAGCCTGAAGATCATGAGATCGTTCCAGCCGAGGACGCCGCGATCACTGCTTGCAAGACGTTGAAGTAGACCTTTGCCTGCGTAGGCGCGTTCACCGAAAATCCGCCATGCGATCTCTATGACATTCTCCGCAGTATTCGACCGACGACGGCCTGATGTCCTCCCCCAGCCGGCACTATCCAAGAGTCGCAGCAGGGAGTAGATCGACCTCTGCCGCAACCCTCGATCATCATTCGCAATCGCCGAGTAGTGCGGTAGGTAGTCTACGAGCGTGTTGATGGCATCTTCGGCAACAGCGCGAGTGAAGTCATGAGACTGATTGACGAGCAACCTCCAGAACTGGTCATGCGCGCGCTCCCCTAGCTCCAATTGGAAGTCACCCGACGTCAGAACTGAACCAATGGACGCACCCTTTTGAACTCGTTCCACGGCTTCCTGGTACAGAACAAATGTCTCCTGCGGCTCGGGTGTGGCGAACCGCACAATGAGCTTTAGGTATCCCTCCAGATTCCTAAAGGAATTCTGGTTGAAGCAAGCACGCGACACCAGGACCGCCTCATCTACCTCGCTTCGATCACCTAACTTCAGCGTTGTTAAGTCGAAGAGTTGTGTCAAAAGGAACCCTGCGACCCCTTGATGTTCTGCCACCAGCGTTGAAAACTTAGCCGAGTTCTTGAACTTGTAATCGCGCCCATCATATTCACGACGTACCGAGAAGGTTCCACAACGTCCCTCCGTCTCTTCGGCGTAGATGCGCCTGAACAACCCAGGGTAGTGCAGATGCAAAAGCATTAGGTTTATGAGGTCGCGCCTGTTGAAGTCCATCCGGCCTAAGTTGCTCTTCTCGATTTGCATGAGCAGCATGGCGTTGACGAAGCGCTTTACCTTTCGCAAGTCGCCCACAAGGGGCAAGTAATTCGCCGCCAACTCACCGTCGAGAATTTCCGCCAACTCGTTGAGCACGGTGCCCAGCTTCACCATTGTGTCGGAGGGAATCGAGCCCAGTTGGTTTTCTACGCGATGCCAGTCCCTTCGTAAGAAGTCCCGAATGCTGGAGCTGTCAACGAACAAGCTCAGCTTGACTGTCACAAACTTCTCAAGGAACTCCCGCGCCCTCGAACCCTCTTCCTTGCTTCCAGCAAGTATCTCGGTGTCGTAACAGAGGACATAGGTGGCCTGAGAGAGCTTGAACGTCCGTCGCGTTGCGAACAGAACGTTGTTGGTGGTTTTCGCGTCCAACCGATCCAGGTCGTCGATGACAATGATTACGCGACGGCCGATCCGCCTGAGGACCTCGTCGATGTCATCGAGCAGCTCATCAACGGTCTCCTGCGATGGTTCCAAGGAAAGCTTGAAGCCAAGGAACGAAACGTCGGCCTTTCCTTTTATCAACCGGGAGTATCGCGATGCCGCTGGCCGAAACTCCGGAGCAAAGACCTTTCGTTGAATAGATGCAGACAAGTCACGAATCAAGCGGTCCGCAAGGTCGGGCTCTGATGCGTACCGAAGGGGTTCGAATCGACAAACAATGACCCCGTCTTCTTCTACCCAGTAACGCTCAGCAAGGTTGATGAAGCTTGTCTTGCCGACTCCCCATGGTCCATCAACCCCAAAGACAAGCCCAGGGTGGGCAGCACTTGCGATAACTGTCTCTGCGAACGACTTTGCTTGCACCTTGGTCGCAAGCAGATCTTCCGTCTCTTCACCGATTTCCTCATCTGCAATGAAGTACAACTGCGGAGTCGTTCTTTTGGGGCTAGGCCAGCATTGTTGAACCAGTGGTGACAACAGTACTGCGCAGAGCAGAATGAAGACCGCTGGTGCCCAATGAGGATCCGCATCCATTAATGCTGCGTGAACCTTGGCTAGCCAGGGCGAGGCTAACTCGTTTATCCAGATGCCGATACCGATCGCGACCAGCAGATCGAAGCGAAGACTGCGGCCCATTCGTGCAGCAGCGACGTGCGCTCCCCTCTTGAATGCGTAGGTCAGACATAGCAACGCTCCGCTCAGTATCCCGCCGATCTTTACCCAGAGGGCTACGTCAGACAATGTCGGAGCGAAGTTCGCTCCGAGGTAGAACGCTACCCGCCAAACCTCCGCCCCTACGAATCCAGTGACAAGCGGCCTGGCGAATACCAGCAACTCGGGCATCTTCATGGCTGCTTTGATAGCCGTCATCGATTTCTCCTCCATGATTCAGTGCGATCTCCTAGCGTAATAGCCGACATTAACACTCTACATAGGTGTAGATGGCTGTCCGCTGTGGCTGCTTCCGGCCGATTCTGTTGAAGCCGATTCTGTTGAAAAAGTCGGTTTCAGTTTCCACCGTAGAAAAGTACGCGCCTGAGATTGAAATCCACGTATTGAGTACAGGGGTCAGAACTCAGATTAGACCTAGCAGCGTGCAAAAAATGGCGTTTTCACCCCTCAATGCATGGCTGGCCGAGCAGAGGTGACTTTTTCAACACAATCGGCCATGTGCGGACATTGGCATACAGGCGGTTTCGACCTGACGTGAGCAGTATATTGTTGGCACTGACTCAGCTTTGAATCTCCGCGCCGGTAATCTAGTGAGCCATCTGATCTTTGCCAGGTCTCGTGTGCACATGTGAGATTGAGCTCGATGTTCGCGGGCATCGATATAGTTATCCATTTATGCCGATGCTGTTCGGGCTTTCCAGGTGCAGCGCGGATACTCCGAGCAGCCGATAAATTCCCCGTATTTGCCTGTCCTTTGCGTGCGGAAGCCTTTCCCGCATGCGGGGCAAAGTTTAGTCGCTACTTCCTGCCCCTCGCGGTCGACGATGGTGATCTGTTTCTTGTTGGCGAGCTCGGTCAGAAAGGCTGAGCACCTGCGGGCAACGGTGAAGATGAAGACCCCGCGCCTGGCCCGGGTGAGGGCCACATAGAACAGCCTCCTTTCCTCGGCAAAGGGAAACTCTTCGGCCTCAGGCATCGCGCTCTGCAGGATTGGATCATCCTCAATCTCGCTGGGGAATCCTCTGCGACCGCCGATGACGTTCAGCATCAACACATAGTCGGCCTCGGTCCCCTTGCTGCTATGTACGGTGGTGAACTGGAGGTCGATGTTTGGGCCGCAAAGCCGCTTCAGGTCCGACATGTTGTGCGGGCGGTCGTTTCGGTACCGGCCCAAGAGCATGATGGTTGGCTTTCGCTGTTGATCCCAGACTGCCTTGAGCTTGGTGGCGATCTTGCTCAAGCGATCCTCCACCAGGCTGCTGAGCTCATTGTCCTTCTTTGCCGCAAAGCACTGGATGGCCTTGCCCTGGACGGTGGAGTTGGTCCGAACCTGCTTCTTGAGCTGCATAGGGTTCTCTTGGACGAACTCGCTGGAGACTTTGCAGATCTCCTCCGGACAGCGAAACGTCTGGGTCAGGTAGAGCACCGTTCCAGAGCCGTAAAACGACTGAAAGTTGCGCATCACGCTGATATCGGCGCCGGCAAACCGGTTGATGCTCTGGGCGTCATCACCAACTGCAGTGAGGAAGGTGTTGGGGCTGACTGTAATGGCCTTGAGCAGACGGGCCCGGGCTGCAGAGGCGTCCTGGTATTCGTCAGCTATAACCAGCTTGTAGGGTGACCGGTACCGACCGGATTCGGCGTGCGCGATGGCCATGTTGATCATGTCGTCGAAGTCGACGGTACCGGTGCTCTTAAGCTCGGCCTGCCAACGGGCAAGCACCTTGGTGTACAGGTTGACGATCAGTGGGCCCCGGATCGGGTCCAGTTTCGAAGAGCGCTGCGTGAGCTCTTCAGGGGACAGCTGGTTGCCCTTGGCGTGCTGCATGAGGTTTCTGATGATTCGCGCCAGCGTCTCGTTCTCCAACGGCGGTCGGCCGCGAGAGATGCGGTCTGGATCCGGTTTTAGTTTCACTCCGCGGCTTTCAAGAGCCTCTTTTAGGGCTGCGAGACCTTCTCCGGAGCGCAGGGTATGGCTGGTGGTCTCAAACAGGTTTCTTTCAGCTTATGCAACTCACGCTTCCACTCCACGCTTGCTGCATAACCCTTGAACTCCCTGGGCGGTATGCCCTGGGCGTTAAGGGCAAAGTGTTCATGGAACAGCTTCACCTCTGGATAGTAGAAGTCCGGGTGGTACTGGCTGTGCTGGGCATCGGCGGTCTTGATGGGGTAGGGGGCTTCATACTTGTAGTTGACCCCATGGAAGAACAGCCAGTCGGCAATCACCTGTTCCTCTCGACTTTTGACCGTCTCGCCCCGAGAGGTGATGAGCTCCTTCTGGCTGTCCTGATCGGACACGATCCCGCCCGGCATCTTGCCGATAGGCTGGGAGAACACGGTACGCACCAGCGCCAGGTTTGTCCGGAACGCAGGGTCTGACTCATTGAGCTCCTGCATGATCGTAACGACCTTGGCCACATCCTGACTGCCTTCAAGCCAGGCCGCCGGCCGGGGTTTGGCAGCGGTGGCGTCCCCGATCACCGACAGTCCAAAGCTGTGGAAGGTTCTGCAGGCAATCTGATCGGCCTTCGGGTATGTCGCAAGACGCTTCTCCAAGCGCTGCTGCAGCTCTTCTGCGGCGTCGGCGTTGAACGCCAGCATGAGGACTTCCGAAGGCTTAACGATGCCGGTGGAAATGGCATAGGCGGCCTTGGCGACCATGGTGGCGGTTTTACCCGAGCCTGCTGCGGCCACCAGAAGAACGTTCGAGTCGAAACAGATAACGGCGCGTCGCTGCTCTTCGGTCAGTGGTGTGGACTCAAGCGTGTCGAAGAGGGCCAGGGTCTTATGCTTTTCGAAGAGAGCTTCATTGAGCCGGTTCAGGTGAGCGCCTAACCCCTCTGCAGGGCGAATAGGTACTTCTGTCAGGATCTTCGGATAAGCCGCAATGGCACCCTTGATAGCCGGGTGTAGGGCGATTTCATCTATGGTCAGTCCACAGGGAAGTTCCGCTGGCGGTGTAGCTCTGACCAGGTGCTCTCCCATCCAAGATGGGTGCCAGGAATCAGGCAGCTGATGGAGGATTCTGGTCAGCCAGGAGCGGTACAGGGTAATGCCTTGTTTTCCGGCAGTCGCCACCTGCTTATGGAGTAGATCCTCAAAGGCTGAGAGCCATCGAGTGCCCTCGGCCTTGTCGATGCCATCGAGCTTAAGGAGCTGGCCATCCAGGGTGGTTATGTGGGCCTGGGTCCAGACAACGCCCGGCTCAATCTCGATGCCGGCAATAGCTACCAGGGGCCAAGCATAGTTCTTGTCCCCGAGCTTGAGGGTGAGCTTGTCGTCGGTGACATAGGCCGTGAACCTGGGAGAAAAAGTCAGGTTGGCACCCAGGAAACTGTTTTTGAGTAGCACGCCGAGTATCCGCTTAGAGGTCTGCTGGAACAGGTCCGAACAGGGCACCGTAGATGCCTTCGAGGGTCTTATGGGAGGTGAACTCGCCGCGGTTTACCTGGCGGATGTTGGGGCGCTCTCCTTTCTTGCCGGTGTGATCTGTCTTGGTGTGCTTGACCACCTTGGTGCCTTCGAGGGAGGGCAGGGGCTTGCCCGGATCACCGTCGAAGTAGAGGAATGGGCCCAGGTCCAGGGTCTCCTCGTCAAAGTAGATCCAGACCAAGCAGCCGGAAGGCTTATCCCCCAGGCGAACATTAAGCTTTTGCGTGGCGGTACTGGAGCCAAAGAAGGAGGCCTTGAGCTGCACGTGCCTAGTCACCCCGTGGGCCTCAAGGATGAGGTCATAGCCACCGTTGTCGACCTCTGGCTTGGCCACTTCCACATCACAGCGATCAAGGCACCATGACTGCTTAAGCAGATCGCCGACAAACAGGTGCTCGACCAGCTTTTCGCGGTAAGAAGAGTGTTCGATGTGCTTGCTCATGGAGCCTCGCTCAGTCCTTTTACCCGCACTGTAGCGCATGGCCACTATGCGCGTGGTTCGGTTTGGGCCTCCAAGATGCCCGAATCACTCGTATCACTGATGCGCCTTGTGGCCAAGCTAGACTGTTGAGATGAAGCCATCAGCGTTGCTGCAGCTGAAAGTCTTTTCTTCGTTGCAATCGCATGGATCATCGGAAAAGAAAAAACCCAGCTAGTGCTGGGTGTTTTAATTGGTGTGCTGGACAAGCAACACGTTGAATTGCGATGAGTATTCTCGATTAGAACCGAGATACTCGAATGGTCAAGGTAGGCAGGTTGTTGACGCAGAAGGCTGTTGTTGCATTTGCCATGAAATTTACAAATGTTTTAATAACGACTTTCTTCATACGCCTGTCTCCTTCTTGTCCAGGTTGTTGAGTTACTTTTGGTGTATCGATGAGTGCTTGCAGGTACCACATTAATATTGCCAGCACGACCAGTATCAACAACCCGCCTCCCCAAGAGCCGCATATGACGCAGCATATTGCTCTGGAGTCGAAGCAACTTTTGTTGCCAAGACGAGATATTGAAATGATACCACGGGGGCACTGAAAAAGTAAACTTGTCAACAACTAGGCGACTAGATTTAGAATGAAATTTAAACGGAGCCTCGAATCCTGACTTAGCGTCATTATTGAGAACAACGCAGGGGTGGTACATCCCTGCCCTTAACTACGTGAAACCAGCTTTCCCAGAATTCGCCCACTGCTACGCAAAATAACCAGAACATGAACAGAGGGTGTCCGGACTTTTGTGTAATCGATACTAAGAGAACTAAACAAAATTCACTGCTGACGTAAATCATCTTGTCTAGAACAGAGACGATGAATGTCCCTTTATGGCCGATTCTGTTGAAAAAGTAGGTTTAGCGGCGGCCTGCCGATCAGGTGTGCCTGCTGTCGAAGTGGCTGCAAGCCACTTCAGGTTGCCTTTCGGCGTTTCGCTGAGCGTCCTTGCTCAGGTTTGAGGGGTAATTAATTTGAGGGTTAGGGAGTGATCCTGGCCTAAAACCGTGCCCTGAACCTTCAACGAAGAGACAAGCGTTCGTTAGAAGCTTTCTGAGCATTGCTCCTGCCCGCTTTGTTACCTGAGAGCATGGCAGGCCTAACTCATGTGCTAGATCTGCAGCCAGTTTTGTCGGGAGTCCATCCACGGCGGCATGGTGCACCTGGTAATGCGTCGTTGGTAAACCCAACCGACGATGAAGCGCTCCGGCTGGTATATCTCAGAGATCCCACCTTGTGTGTCTGATAAGCTCCGCCATCCAGGCCGGGAGCAGGGATCTAGTTGATTGCAGGGCCCGCCATTCGCTAGCAGGCAGCAGCTTTTTCAATTTCACCGCGACCTCTTTTGTGTGATGGGGCCCCAACCAGGCCAGTGCTCTGACTGCCTGACCAGCATAGGAAGCCCCGAGAGCCATCTGCCACTTCGGCGCATGCTTGATCACTATTTCGGTTTTACCCAAATGCAGGATTCGTGACCGACCACTGGTGAGGAATATCTCCTGAACAGGCATCTGTCGCGTCAAGCCTAAGGCATTGGCTGACTGTGCACCGCTGGCGACGATCACCTCATGGGTTGCCAAAATCAGGGAGTGAATCACCCTCTCCGTCGCAGGAGGACGCTTACCGAAGCGAGTTGCGACCGGCGCTACGTATAGACCTCGCGCCACACGTAGCAAGTGCTCATCCTTCGCTAGCCGAGAAAAAGCCTGATTCACTGCCCCGCGACTACCTAGATGGAGAAGGTCTCGAGCCGACAGCAGGCTCCCTTCAGGTAGGCACCGAATTCGCTTGAGTATTACCTCAGCGAGACTACTCATAACACGTGTGGTTAGGCGGCCGTGGAACGGTAGATTTGAGCGCGCCCTACATCGGCCGAGCTGATGTGATCTCTATCCGAGTAGATAACCCCTGATGCGGTTTTGAGGTCATAGCCCAATACCTTTTCATCGGTATCGAAGATGCGAACCAGCTCGGCGAGCGGCTCCATCTGCCATGCGCCGGTTCCATTCAGGCGTGCGGGAGTGATGACTTGCACGTCCTCTACTTTGGCGTTGGCAGCGATATCTTCCAACATTTGTTCCAGCTCTGCCTCGGACGCAACAAGGTACATCGTTCTCCAGTTCGCTCTATCTCTGCCTATGTTCAGGGTTACGCAAAACCAGGGACGATGCTGCTCGAGCTCAACAAAGCGCCACAGTTGGTAAGGTTCCCCAAATACTGGCGCGAGCTGGATTTCGGCATGCCGGTGGGTGGTGAACATAGATGGTGCTCCACATTTAAGCTATATACAGCATAGCGCATTCGGCCTCGAAAAGGCTTCATCGTTCCTTTTGCGAGGCAGCAAAAGTGGAACTGAATGAAGCGCTTGGGCTGGTGATTAAAGAGCTTCGGCAACAGAGGGAATTGCCCCAGGAAGGACTGGGCCCAAGCCAGAGCTACATCAGTGCAATTGAGCGCGGCAAGTGGAAGCCTTCGCTGGAGAAGATCGAGCAAGTCGCAGCAATTCTTTCGGTTCATCCCGCCTCCTTGCTCATCCTGGCCTATCTAAAACAGGCCCCGGAGGAAGAGGCGGATCAGATCCTTAGCGGTATCCAAGCTGAGGTCGCGGATCTACGGTCTACCTGAAGGCGGTTCGGCGTGGAGGTATAGCCTTCGCAGTGACGCTTTGATCGGTGCTAATCTTGAAGCCTGCCCGAGAGCTTCCTCTCCTGGGTGTGTATACCGATGATGAAGCATGGTTTGAGGCGGTCTCGTTGAGGCCGCCTTTGTCATTTCTGGGCCGGCATTCAGCGCTGGTCGTTGCTGTGCTGTAAGCGCGCTGATGCCCAGTGAATCCTCTGCTCTGCTGTCCCGCATACGCCCTGATTCGGGCGTTTCGGCAAATTGTCTTTCCTCAAACCGGCCACGGATCGCGGGAATTATCTGCAATTATCTCGGCATAGATAATTGATTAATTCTTAGCCAAATCGCCGTGTCCCAGCGTTCACAGCAGCCCCAACCATCAAACGCCTCCTGTCATGGACAGCACTAGGAGAAAGTGGCACATTGCCATACTGTCAAAGCACTCAATTCGGGAAGCTCCGATTCGTGTTGACTATGCTGCATCAGGTTCAAACGGGTAGCGCCTTGCGCGCTCAAGGTATGGAAACTTTGGTCGTGGGGGCTTCAGATGATTAGTCGGGGTTCAGAGTGGCATCGGTGGGAGCCACATATTCATGCTCCTGGCACCGTGCTCAACAATCAGTTTGGGTCTGCCGATCCGTGGGAAGCCTACCTCTCAAGCCTCGAGAAACTAACGCCACAGATCGAAGCCATTGCCGTAACTGACTACTACGTTACGGACACCTACGAAGAGTTTCTCAGGCACAAAGCCGCAGGCCGATTGCCAGGCGTGAAGCTGATTTTCCCCAACATCGAGCTGCGCCTCGATGTAGCTGCAAAGTCGGGGTTCGTGAACATTCACCTCTTGGTAAGCCCGGAAGACCCGGCGCATTTGTCTGAGGTCAAGCGCCTCCTCAAACGGCTTCAATTTCCAGCGTTCAACGACAACTTTGACTGCACGCGCGAAGAGCTGATCAAGCTCGGCAAGCGTGCAGACCAGTCGATCATTGACGACGAGGCGGCTCTACGTCATGGCGCAACGCAGTTCAAAGTCAATTTCAACCTGCTGCGAAAGGTCTTTTACGAAAGTGAATGGGCGAAGAAGAATATTCTCATCGCGGTAGCTGGTGGGTCTGGTGATGGCACGTCCGGGTTGCGCCAGGCTGCCGATGCAACGGTTCGCCAGGAAATCGAGAAGTTCGCCCACATCATTTTCTCGAGCAGCCCAACTCAGCGAGAGTTCTGGCTTGGCCAGCGACCTGGTACGACCGCAGCTGACTTGCGTAGTCGATATGACGGCTGCAAACCCTGCCTGCATGGGAGCGACTCCCATGACCAGCAATCGGTAGGGCAACCTGTCGACAACCGCTTTTCGTGGATCAAAGGAGGGTTGGAGTTCGATACTCTTCGCCAGGCCTGCATTGATCCCGAAGGCCGCGCCTATGTAGGAGAAATACCTCCCCGCACGGCCATGCCCTCCCAGGTCATCTCTCACGTCAGAATCAATGATGCAGACTGGCTACAAACACCGGACATACCGCTGAACCCTGGGCTCGTAGCAATCATTGGCGCACGTGGCTCAGGTAAGACTGCCTTGGCAGACATAATTGCCGCAGGTTGTGAGGCGATTTCGCCATTCGGATGGAGTGCTGATGAAGCCATCAGCCCATCATTTCTTGCCCGCGCGCGCCAACTACTCGGCGATGCTTCGACGACGCTAACCTGGGGCGGTGGAGCAACGATTACGCGCACCCTCGATGGCAGGGATGCAAATGGGCATTTGTCATTTCCCCGGGCACGCTATCTGTCTCAGCAGTTCGTCGAAGAGCTCTGCTCAGCTAAAGGTGTTTCTGATGGTCTTGTAGAGGAAATCGAGCGGGTCATTTTTGACTCACACTCGCCAAACGATCGCGATGGTGCCATTGATTTCGCAGAGCTTCGAGATCAGCTCACTGCTCGATTCCAGCAGGCTCGTGAGCGCGAAGCCGGCGCCCTAGAAGACATCTCAAGTCGAATCGCCACCGAGCTTGAAAAGGAAGGTCTCGTAGCTGCTCTGACTACCCAAGTCGCTCAGAAGAAGAAGCTGATCGCTGATTACAACACTGACCTGGCAAAGCTGGTCGTCACAGGTACTGAAACTCACGTAAATCGCCACACCCAACTCAGCCTGGTGGCTCAAAGCCTTCGTACCAAAATCCAGTCTTTCGGCAACCAACGTCGGACCTATGAAGCGCTACAGGACGAAGTTCGAAGCATGCGTGCGGCACGTGCACCAGAGATGCTTCGCCAAGCTCGTGAGCGCCATTCGAATAGCGGATTAAGCGATCAGCAGTGGGACGATTTTTTGCTGGTGTATAAGGGCAACGTCGATGAAGGCCTCGCTTCATACATCAAGTGGGCCGACGAAGAAGTACGCAAGCTACACGGCATTCCACCGCCGCCTGGCGATCCGAATGTCCCTCTGATTCATGACGCTACTGACCTCTCTAAGCTCCCGCTAGCGCCCATCGCGGCTGAGATGACACGCCTTGAGGCGCTGTTCAGTGCTGACAACATCGTGCGGAATCAGTACACGACTCTAGCAGCACGCATTGCGCAGGAAAGCACTGCACTTCAGGTACTCGAATCACGCCTCGCTGATGCAGCTGGAGCCGAGGCTCGTCGCAAGGCCTTGCAAGCCGAGCGCAATGACACTTACGGACGAGTTTTCGACGCCATTATTAACGAGCAGAACGCGCTGGCCAGCCTGTATGAGCCATTGATGGCCCGGCTCGCAGCATCGTCCGGCACCCTCAAAAAACTCAGTTTCTCGGTTCGCCGAATAGCCGATGTTGAGAGCTGGGGAACAATCGCCGAGGAGGAACTGCTTGATAGACGGAAAACTGGTCCGTTCTATGGCCGCGGATCACTGATCAAAGCCGCCGTCCAAGAGCTAAAGGCAGCGTGGGAAACTGGCTCGGCGTCAGAAGTACAGGAGGCGATGACATCCTTCATGGAAAAGTACAGCAAGGATCTCCTGACACATGCGCCTTATGTACAGTCCCAGCAAGCCGAATTTCGTGCCTGGTCGAAGCAGTTTGCACATTGGCTTTTTGGGACCGATCACCTGACCGTTCGCTATGAAATTTCATACGACGGCGTCGATATCCGAAAGCTCTCTCCAGGAACGCGGGGCATCGTCCTTTTGCTCCTGTATCTAGCGCTAGATGATGCGGACGATCGCCCCCTGATCATCGACCAGCCTGAAGAAAACTTAGACCCCAAGTCGGTGTTCGATGAGTTGGTGTCGCTTTTTATCGCAGCGAAGGCAAAACGTCAGGTGATCATGGTCACCCATAACGCAAACCTGGTCATCAATACTGACGCCGATCAGATCATCGTGGCTACGTCAGGCCCCAATGCAGATGGTGGCCTGCCTCCGATCAGCTACATGTCAGGCGGACTGGAAAACGAGGAGATTCGGCAATCTGTTTGCGAAATTCTTGAAGGAGGCGCGACAGCTTTCCAAGAGAGAGCCAGAAGGCTAAGGGTTCGACTCGACAGATAGAGTCGAGCCCAGTGGAGCATCATTAGGAATCCCAATGAGTACACCCATCACGTTAACCGTGGGCGACATCGAGCTCACCTACAACACGACTTATATGGGCGTCGACCATGGGAGGCTCTTCCAGGAGTCAGATCGTAAGCGTCGACGTCATAGAAACATCAGCTATTAGTATTTCGAGCAACATCTCGACGAGGACGTTTCTCAGAGCGAAATATGCTTCTGTCGTCCTCTTAGGTCGCTCGTTCCGAGACTTGAGCTGCTCGGTTATACGCTCACAGCGGTCGAGACTGAATACGATCGCCTCGCATTGCAGGATCAGGAGACGGAAGATCCTGAGGGAACTAGCACATCTGCACTGCTAGATTTCGATCAGTTCGTAGCCTTCATACGAACCTATTCCGTGAGCAGCCTTAGCGACGAGTACAACCCAAACTACGACGAGGAGCACAGGGAAAAACGTGGACTATTCTCGAACGAGCCCGCCATCGAGCAACTGCCGGCGGGTGCTCTTTATCGAGACACAGATGGGTACTCCGAGCGGAGTCATTTTGGCAATCTGCTCGGATTTCTCAGCCCTTATTCAACGCTAAGAGTTCTTGCCGAGAACCCAGAAAATTTAGACCTTGAGGTCGTCTGGGACTACGGTAACTTCGTCAGTGCAGGCTGGGCACAGAACAGTGATTTTGTCGCCGGCGCACGTCGCACCCAAACGTACTTAATCGCAACGGAAGGATCATCTGACACCCACATCCTGAAACGCGCTATAGCGCTCCTTCTCCCAGAGGTTCAGGACTTCTTCAGGTTCATGGAGGTGGCAGATCGGCACCCTTTCTCTGGTACGGGCAACCTGGCTAAGTTCGCTGAAGGGCTCGTCAAAATCGATGTCCACAACCGAGTTGTGTTTCTCTTCGACAACGATGCAGAAGGGTACGATGCGTTCCGCAGCCTGCAGCGTTTCAACTTCCCTGTGAACATGTGCGCAATGGTACTTCCTGACCTAGAGGAGCTGCGCAGTTTTCCCGCACGAGGGCCCGGCGGGGTCTCCAACGCTGACATCAATGGCCGAGCTGCAGCGATCGAATGCTACCTGGACTTGCGATTGAAAGGCCGCAAACCACCGCAGGTAACTTGGACGAACTACAAAGATAAATTGGATATCTATCAAGGTTCACTCGACTTCAAGGAAAGCTATGCCGATGCGTTCTACGAAGCGAGTGCGGAGGCCATCTCCACCAACGAGTACGACGTGAGCAAGCTGCGAATCGTGCTAAACGCACTTTTACGCCAGTGCAGCCAGATGGCTGAACAAATGCATCCTTTTGTACAGCATTCAGAGTGAATAGCCCTGTCTGCTTCTGGCCGGTAGCTGCCTGTGATGAAGGGCAGCAATCGGCCCAGAACAGACGTTAAATGCGCCTACAAAACCAAGGACGGCTCAGCAAGCAGTGCGGCCAGATTGGCTTATCTGTGTCATCCGGCGACGAAAGCCATAAGGCAAACCGCAGCCAAAGCCGCGCAGAACAGGGCTCCGAAAATGCTGGTGTGCTTCCAGAAAAAGGTCTTTACCCCCCAGCTAAGGGGTGACTTCTTAGCCTTGCCCAATTGTTCTTGGGTATTGGCCAGTCTTTGCGTCAGATTTTCAACGCGTCTAGTTAGAGCACTAGATTTGCTATGTATTTCCTCCGCATATTCCGCAATGGTCATTTCCTTGATCGTTTCCCTCCACGATACCGGCTCAAGCAGGTCAGAGGCCGGCATGGGAATTGAGCGGCCGGACACCATGTTCACGGTTTCGTTGTAGAAGTTGAGGCCGAATGCTTTATAGAACCGATACCTGCGGGCAGTGTTAGCACCCTCTGCCTGTTGGTCGCTAAGCCTTACTGGTTGAACAATCGCATCTGGAAACCCCTTTACGAAAGCCACAACGAGGGCCTGCATGTAGGTTCCAATGCCGTTTCCCTGCAAGCGATCTGGCGTTACCGTTATGAATCCACCGGAGGATGGTGTTTCGTGACTCAACGATGCTTTGGGGTGAGTGTGTGCCTGTGGCTCCACGCAACCAGAGAAGCTGCCTGTGCCCTTTTCGGGGCCGTGCAGCACTCTATAGCTTATAGTGATGGTCGAGAGCCATTCAGTGATTTGCTCAACAGAAGTCACCAGCAGGTGCGCCACCTCTACCTGAGGCTGGTCTTTCTTCGTGACGACAACTACCCATTGGTGAACCACCGGCGTTATTGATGAACTACCAGCGATCCTGATCTTGGCAGTGGAGAAGTTACTTTTCACAAGCATCGTTTCATTCCAATGGATTACTGCAATAGGCTAGGTTTCTTGTAGCCGCGCCCACAATGGGAACTGAGGAATTGCTGCCTCTAAGGCTGAGGCAGCCAGTCGTTGCCTGGTATGATCCGCACCAAGTCATGGTTTGTCGTAATGCGAAACGGTGATCGTTGAGCACGGAGGTGGCTGTCGCAAAAGCTCTCCGCCAGGGCGGTGCTGTCACATGGACAACAAGGCTGTCTCGCC
Source organism: uncultured Pseudomonas sp. (assembly GCF_946885885.1). Next base: position 1,212 of record NZ_CAMPHN010000022.1, on the reverse strand, counting down.
ACTCCAATATTGCATCTGGACTATCTTGGGCACCCGGCTGCTCTCGGCCAAAAGCGGATTGATTGCATCTGACAGAATGGGCTTATTGGCTTTGCAGTTCTTGCGATCTGGAGTCTTTTATTTCCGGCGGCCAATTGCGTTCGGCAACTTCAAAGCAGTTTACGCCTTCACAATTACGCGAAACGAGCTCCAGTTCAAGATCTCCGTGAGTAGGAGTGTTAGTCCAATAATGGCCTCGGAGTCGTGTGGAGTTGTCGATTAGTCGGAGTTCTCCAGAGCCGGTTGTGAGTTTATTTTCTCCTTGATATTGCCTGCGAAGTTCAAATACATAGCAGAGACGAGTTGCCTCAGTTCTTCCATTCTGGATGAGGGCCTCAAGTTTGGATTCCCCTTCCTGATACTTGGTGAACGATTCAATTGAGATTGTCAGATAAGTCTGGCGAATTACAAAAATAATAGGTATTTCCAACGGTGCCTTATCATCTTGGCGAAAGTCTGAACGAAGCGTCCCTCGCCATACACCATGGACTATTGGACGACGCATCCAATGCGAAATTCTAGGCGATCGCCATGCGAGTTTGAAAAATGCACCCAGAAGAATGGTGGTGCATGTGAGTCCATAAGTTACGGAGCGCCACGCGGCAGTGAACATCTCATAGCCGAGTGGTAGCTGAATAAGATAAAAAAATGCGGTGAGGCTGGCCACAAGCCAGAAGTACACCTTCATAAGTCGATGCAGCTCTGCTTGAGTGAGGCTTAAGTTGTTCATGCTATTTAATCGCTTGCGTTATTTTCTGCCCGTTTTTGTATACGACTATCTCGCCAGATGTACTTAGCACTCCAACGCAATCTATACCGTCCATCGTTGATGAAATTAGCGCGGTCATCAGCCTGGCCCCACTAGGTCGGGGCTCGGGTAAGTACGGCAGATTGTTCAAGGGAGGGGCAAGAAACTGAGACAGATGAGTCAGTTTTTGAGAGCGAATATCTACCATATGGAATCCGTCATGCCATGGCGATACGCTGTCCGATATATCGGCTAACGTACGTGCAATCGCATTGATACCTGAAACGGGTAGTTGTGGTTTTGGTGTGGTAGCGTTTCCAAGAGCTACACTTGGTAATGCCTTTAGCGCTGCGTAAAATACGACTCCAACCCTGAGGTTTCCCCTCAAATCTACCCAAGCTCCTAGGCCTGCTGATGCACCTCTT